>JAAEPI010000647.1 GCA_024232835.1 Cytophagales bacterium | reverse complement strand
TTTTAGAATTTGAACATTGGAATTTATTTGGAATTTGGAATTTGGAATTTGGAATTTGGAAATTGAGCATTGAGATAAAAAAAAATGAGTCAGGTAATCGACATGGTGACTTGCCGGGAGTTTATGAAGGAAACCCTGGAGCAAATCCTAAAAGAGGACTTGGTTGCTATTGCTGCACTCGTTGAAGAAAAAAGTACCTTTTTGAAGCAGAATTTGAACAAAACAGAATTAGCTGGCTTGACCGAAGAAGATTTGACAGCTGTGTTCAAGTTAATCTTTGCAACTCATCGGAAATCAAAGCTCTTATTCGAGAAGTACTCCCTGGATGAGTATAAAACTAGTATCAGTGAATTGCTTTATGGTGATGAAGCACTCCAAATAAGATTTCAGAGCTTCATGGATACACACTCAGAATTAAGTGTTTACCTACGTTTTGATCTTGCTGGTGAATTGCTTCATTATAGCCAACCGGAAAAGTATTGGTTATGGAATCGTTGGATGTGGGATCCAGAGCAAAATACTGGAGCCCTGCCATTGGTCGCAAGTGAGGAATTCAAACTAACAGCATCTACCTATGGTGAAATGTATATGAACGTTGGAAAGGCAATTGCATTTGTTCATGAGATGGCTGAGGCTGTAGAATTCCAGTTTATCAATCGTTCACAAATCGCTACGAATGTGTATTTGAGTTGTGTGTATATCATTTATGCATATACCATCTTCAAGATTAAAATGACTGATGAGTTTAACAAAGTAATGCCCCCAATGGTTGAATTTTCAAAAAGGATACTGGGAGTTCATAGTAAGAAGAAGCCAGTGTTGGCATAGGAAATAATAAATACCAAATGACAAAAGAAAGGAATGTTTAATGGACAAAAAGTATGATTTAGAAGAGAGGACGTTTCAGTTTGCGAAAAATGTTAGGACGTTTGTTAACACGATATCTAAAACTTTGGCGAACATAGAAGATGGAAAACAGGTAGTGAGATCGTCAGGCTCAGTGGGGGCTAATTACATTGAAGCGAATGAGTCGTTGAGTAAAAAGGATTTTGTGTATAGGGCAAAGATTTGTAGAAAGGAAGCCAAAGAAAGCGCGTATTGGTTAAGGTTAATAGTTGAAACAAATGAATTGACGAATAAAGAGGAGGTTGAGAAATTGATACAAGAGGCAACAGAATTGAAAAAGATATTTTCTGCGATAATTGCAAAATCTGAGTAGCTATTTTGTCATTTGGCTTTTGTGATTTATTTGTCGTTTGAATCTTGTTTTTTGGAATTTGAGTATTGAAATTCATTTGTCATTTGTCATTTGTCATTTGTCATTTGTCATTTGTCATTTGTCATTTGTCATTTGTCATTTGAATTTTGAGATTTAGAATTTTAATGAGGTGTTTGTTTGTCATTTGAATATTGTTTTTTGGAGTTTGAGTTTTGGATTTTGAGATTTATTTGGAATTTGAATTTTGAGATTTGGAATTTAGAATAGGGATTTGAAGAGTGTTTGAAACCATTTCTTCAATATAATTTAACAATAAGAGAGTAGAATATTTAAAGTAAGGTTTATGCCAGTTCACAAGAATCAAATAATTGAAAAAGAGAAGGCTGTTGTAGATGGAATCGAGCTGGGGCCAGATTGGAATCGAATGTTTGAGCAGCGGGTGCTGTTTGATTACGATACTACCGGGCTCGATAAGGTAACAACCATTGAAGGAGCAGAATCCATGGGTTGGTGCTATCAATGTTCTCAGTGTATTCCTGTGTGTCCAGTCAATCAGGCTGGTGGTGAATATGGGCCTAGAAAGATATTCCGTAAGCTTCAGCAGGGCATGGATCTTTTCAATAATGATGATCTATGGAAATGTACGACCTGCATGAATTGTCTGCGAGTTTGTCCAAAGTCTGTGGATATGATAAAAATTATGCCGGCAATACGGGAAGAAGCAGTAATGGAGGCAGAGGTGCCTGATGAATTGCAAGAGGCTTTTGAAAACACATTTGAATATGGCAATCCTTTAGGGGAGTCACCAAGAAAGCGGGCAGATTGGATACAAAAGGCAGGAGTTGAGGTGCCTATCATGAAGGATAAGAAGGAGACTGATTACCTCTGGTTTGTAGAGTGTTATCCAGCGTACCACGGTAGAGGACAAGAGGCAAGTCAAGCCTTGGCGCGCATAATGACTGCTCTCAATATTGATTTTGGTGTACTTGGAACTGAAGAAAAATGTTCGTGTGATTCTCATAGACTTGCAGGAGAGGTTGGACTTTTTGAGGAGTTTGCCGAGGAGAACATCAAGACTTTCAGTAAGTACAAGTTCAATAAAATAATGACAACTGATCCGCATGCGTTGAATGCTTTGAAAAAGAAGTATCCTGAAATGGGAGGAGAATATGAGGTGGAGCATTATACGACCATGCTGGCCCCAATTATGGATAAGTTGGATTTGAAAAACGACTTAGGAATAAAAGTAACTTTCCATGATCCGTGTTATCTGGGACGTCATAATGGAGAATATATGGCACCAAGAAAGATCATAGAATCTCTTCCTGGTGTGGAGTTGATTGAGATGGGAAGATGTAAAGAGCAGAGCTACTGTTGTGGTGGCGGTGGTGGCGGTATGTGGCTAGATGGTTTCATGGCTGACCATGTGAACGAACGACTTTCTGAAAATAGAGTGAAGGAAGCTGTAGAGACAGGAGCTGATGTTCTTGTTGTCTGCTGTCCGTATGAAGTTTCGAGATTTGAAGATGCTGTGAAGTCTACAGGCAATGAAGGAAAACTCTTGGTAAAAGACATAGCTGAGTTGATTGATGAGGCGATGGGAAATTAATTGATCAACCATGACCATAGAAATAAATAAATATAAACTCCGAACTGATCTATTCTACGATCCAGAAAATCACTACTGGATAGCTATCAACAAAGGTGTTGCAAAGATTGGCCTAAGTCCTTTGGTGCAAGAGACGAGTGGTTCATTTGTAGCCATTCAATTCAATAAGGAAAAGGATGTTTTTGCAAGGAAAGAGAGCATTGGCAGCCTAGAAGCCGAAAAACATGTTAGTCACATGAAAGCACCTCTTTCAGGAAAAGTGATAGCAAAGAATGAGGCAGTAATTGAGAACCCAAGACTGCTAAATACTGATTCGTATGGTGAAGGATGGTTAGTGGAAATAGAATTATCAGATGAAGAGAATGAAATGAAATACCTCCTTCAGGATGAAGAGGAGATAAAGATCTGGTTTGAAAACGAAATCAAGAAGCACGAAGAAAAAGGATGGATAGCACAGTAGCCAATGAGCCTAGCCTTGAGGTCAAGGCCTTTGAAGTAAGAAAACTGCATTTTGATAATGCAATTCAATATTATGCGCCCGGCCTCAAAAGATTTGAAACGTCTGAATTTAAACAATCCAACCCTGAAATTTTTCAATCCATAAGTGTAACAGGTTCAGCATGTGCGCTAAACTGTGATCATTGCGATAAGAAGATCATTGAGCCAATGATTCCAGTAAATAACAAGGAAGGGCTTTTTGAATTGTGTAGAAAACTCAAGGAGAAAGGCACAGAGACTGTTCTTGTAAGTGGAGGTTCAATGAAAAATGGGCAGGTACCTTTCATGAAGCACATCGAAGATATCAAGCGAGTGAGGGAGGAATTGGGCATGAAAATAATGATGCACACGGGTGTAGTAGATGAAGCTATGGCTAAGGGATTGAAGGATGCAGGAGTGGATGGAGTTGCTTTGGACATTATAGGCGCTCAAGAAACGATAAAGGATGTATATCACATGGATGCATCTGTAGAGGATTTTGATCAATCCATGAAGCTATTGACAGATTATGGATTGAGTATTCGGCCACACATTATTCTGGGTTTGCATTTTGGTAAATTTCTCGGAGAGTATGCTGCACTTGATTTGATTAAGAAATACAATATAGGGGCGCTAATACTGGTGATACTCGTACCTATGCATGACACGCCTATGCAAAACGAGAAACCACCTTCAACGGAGGAAGTGGAAACATTTTTTCAGAAGGCGAGAATTGCAATGCCGGACACAAAGATTTTGATAGGCTGTGCGAGACCAGGTGGAGAATACAAAGAAATTGTAGATAAAGCGGCCATCGATGCAGGATTAAATGGAATTGCATACCCAGCAGAGGGAATTATTGAGTATTCCAGGACGAAGGGTCTTAACCCTGAATTCTATGAACATGCGTGTTCGTGTGGAGTTGATATTTGAAAATTGTTTCTACAAGACTCTGTTTGCTCCGAGTCCTCTGTGGTTGAAAAGAATATGGAAAACTGGAGATACATAGAAGAACATAAAGTATCCGCCTCCTATGGTTTAGGTGTGGATGAGTTCCTGATGGATCAGCATACAAGCTCCAGTGAAAATCCTATTTACCTTCGCCTCTACACATACAAGAATTACTCGGCTCTTTCAGGACGATTCCAAGACCTTAGTGCTGAAATTGATATTGAACAATGTAATCAGGAGGGATTCGGATATAGCAGAAGGCTGACAGGAGGTGGAGCAATTATCATGGGCGAAAAGCAACTAGGGATTTGCCTGGCAGCTCCATCAAGTGCTTTTAGTTGGAACCATGTTCGCGAGCTTTATGAGTTATTTTCTACACCAATTATTCAAACCCTGAATGAACTAGGGATCAATGCAAGCTTTAGATCTAAGAATGATTTGGAAGTGGGGAGTAAAAAAATAGCGGGCTTGGGTGTATATCTCAGTCCAGAAGGGAACATCCAATTTCATGCGAGTCTACTTCTTGATATGGATATCCCGGAAATGATGAAAGTATTGAAAATTCCAATTCAAAAATATTCAGACAAGAAGAAGATTCTTTCGGTTAGTCAGCGGCTTACGACTATTTCAAAAGAGCTGGTACGGGAGGTTTCGATTGCCGAAGTATCTGATTTGATCAAAAAGAATTTCAGCAAGCATTTTAACATTGAACTTGTTGAGGGGGCACTTACATCAGAGGAAAAATCGAAGGTCAAGGAAATTGAGTTGAACAGATATCTGAATGACGATTGGATTTTTCAAAATTCACCTCAGGCAGACATGACTGGAATGAGTTTGAAAAAGACTTCTGCTGGACTGCTGAGGACGTATATTGGCCTTAAAGGAAATACAATAAAAAGTGTGCTAATAACAGGCGACTTCTTTGAACAGTCAGAGATTCTGAATCAAATCGAGACTAATCTCAAATGGAGTCCATTGGAGTTGGATAATGTTGAGGAGGTCGTACGACAAGTTTTTGATAAGACTGATGGTTCTAATATTGGGATGGAACAAGAGGATATTGTGTCGAATATCTGGCGAGCAGGACAAAGAGCGATGATTGGTGAGAAGTATACCTACAATGGCAGTTGCTATTACCCCGAAGGTGAGAAAGAGGAGGAAAAGCAAGAGGTGGGATGATTGTAACTCGGGAAAATATCATCCAATCTAATTTTGAAGGGAAATCCATCAAAATCGAATTGTCCCCTAAAGCCCAAAAACAAATTGAAAGAGTAGACAAACTACATGTTGGGATGGAAATCTACTTCAGTTGTTTTGTAAAAAAAATCTTACATTTTACAGAATCGCAACCTGAATTTACAACAGAGTCTGTTTCTGATAAGTTGAAATTGTATTTTCGCCCCGTCCAATCTCAAAGTTGTAATATCCATGACCTTGTAGGGAAGAATGAACCAACATTAATCGAATTTCCAGTAATCAAGAGAAAAGCAATTATTCCTAGCTATCTGTTTATTGATTACAGGAAAGGAACATGGAAAGGAGATTTTACTTGGAAACGAAGTAATTGAAAAGATAAAACTGAATGATAGAAGAACTACCTGTACTAGAATCAAAAACTAATAAGCAAGTCAGCCCTGATTTCGTACGCATTAGCGCTGCAAGTGCAATGGCTCTTCGTATGCAATCAGGTAGGTTTTCACGTGATTTCAAATTCGGTGGCATCAACATATTGCTCAACTATAACAATGGATGTCTCTCTGATTGTGGATACTGTGGACTTGCCAGAACACGACCAGGAGCGTATGAAGAAAAATCATTTATCCGTGTAGAATGGCCTTTGGTCGATACGGATTTTCTGGCCGAAAGAATGGCCGAGCACAAAGACAAACTCACGAGACTTTGCATTTCTCAAGTAACGCATGGCAGAGCACACGAGGACACCTATGAGATCACAAAAAAAATAAGAGAAAAGGTTGATACACCTCTTTCGCTGTTAATTGCTCCACCGGTACTAAATCGTGAAAAGCTGCAATCTTATTTTGATCTAGGTGTTGACATGATTGGTGTGGGATTAGATGCCGTATCTGAAGAAACATTTTTCAAGCATCGAACAGACGTACCCAATGGTTCACTGAAGTGGGATAACTACTGGGACATAATTAACCTCTCGAGAGAAATATGGGGCCCATGGAAAGTGAATATTCATACAGTTGTCGGACTCGGAGAAACAGACAAGGAAATGATTGACTGTTTCTACAAGCTTTATGAAAATCAAATTTTCCCGTATTTGTTTTCTTTCAATCCTGAGCCTGATTCGAGAATGGGCGATTGGGATCAGCCAGAAATTACACGCTGGAGAAGAATTCAATTGGTGAAACACTTGATTGAATTTCATGGTTTGAAAAAGGAGCACATTGGGTTTGATGATATTGGTCGGTTAGTTAGGATTGATGTGTCTGACGAAAAAATCAATGAGGTCATCAAGGAACTGGATGGTGGCACGCCCTTCAAAACGGATGGTTGTCCGGATACAGAAGGGGAAGTAGGCTGTACTCGTCCCTATGGATCATATCGACCAACAGAGACGTTTCGGGATTTTCCATTCACACCGGAAATGAGTGACATGGACGTAATCAGAGCAGAATTGAAATTGGATGAAATAATTAAATAGACAAACGAATAATTACCACATTAAATAAATAGAAAGATGAACATAGTAGTACCCATAAAACAGGTACCTGATTTAGTCGAAGAGTTAGAAATCGATGGATCAGGTAAAGACCTCAACCGAGAGTGGTTGAAGAACAAGGTCAACGAATTTGATGACCATGCATTAGAAGAAGCCTTATTGTACAAAGAAGCCAATGGCGGGACTGTTACTGCTATAGCATTGGATTCTGATGATATAGAAAAGGCGCTATTTGCAGCGGCAGCTAAAGGAGCTGATAAGGTTGTTAAAGTTACTGGTGATTTTGGAGGAGCCGTTTCAAGTCACACGGCGGCCAAAGCTTTAGCAGATGCCATACAATCAATTGGATTTGACATAGTAATGACGGGTGTTCAAGCAGTAGACGATCGCGATGGGCAGATTGCAGGGTTATTAGCAGGTCACTTAGGTGCGGCTAATGTGAACGTTGTGACAAGTGTGGAGAAAGATGCGGATGGTTTGGTCATTCACAAAGAATACAGCGGGGGAGTTGTAGCAGAATTCGAAACATCCACTCCTGTTGTGCTGGGCATTCAGGCAGCAAAGGAAACGCCAAGGTATGTGCCTGTAGCCAAAATCAGGAAAGCAAGCCGTGGTTTGACCATTGATGAGATTGCGGCTTCTGGAAGTGCTGATGCTGGTTCTGAAGTAAGCAGGATGTTCAAGCCTGAAGGTGGAGCTGGAGCTGAAATGCTAGGCGATGATGCAGAAGCAGCAGCGACAAAAATTATGGAGATATTAACTTCTAAAGGAATTAAGTAATGAGCAATATATATGTAATCGTAGAGCATTTTAAAGGTCAGGTCGAGGACATCACTTTTGAAATGATGGGTAAAGCAAAAGAGCTCGGAGACGTTACCGCAGTTTTGATTGGAGCTAAGGATTTGGCTAGTCAATTGGGCGGAGCAAGCAAGATTATTTGCGTAGATGATCCTTCTTTAAACAACTTTAACCCAGAGGCTTATTGCAAATCAGTTGATGCTGTGGTTGCAGCTGGAAGCCCTGATATGGTATTGGTAGGAAATACTTCTATGGGGATGGATATAGCCGCTGGATTGAGTGTATCTCAAAACATGCCTTTGGTAGCTTATGCAACTGAAATCTCATCTGGAAGTGTAGTGAGCCAGTTATATGGAGGTAAAATGAATGTGGAGTCGAGCGTTTCGGGTGCATGTGTGGTTTCAGTGCTTGCAGGTTCGTTTCCAGCAGATGCAGGAAGAAGTGATGGATCACCAGTTGTAGAGGATATGGCTGCACCAGATTTGTCAGGACTAAGTGTGAAATTTAGAAAATTGATTGAGCCAGAAGGTGGAGATGTCGATATTACTGCACAAGAGGTACTAGTGAGTGCTGGTCGAGGTATTCAGAATGAAGACAATGTACCAATGGTAGAAGAGCTAGCTGCTAAGCTAGGCGGTGCTGTTTCATGTTCCAGACCTATTGTTGACAACAAATGGCTCGGAAAAACAAGACAAGTGGGTAAGTCAGGGTTGAAGGTGAAACCAAAGTTGTATCTAGCATTAGGTATTAGTGGAGCACCTGAGCACATCGAAGGAATGAAAGATGCGGAATTAATCATTGCCTGCAACACAGACCCAAATGCACCAATTTTCGAATATGCGCATTATGGCTGCACAGCAGACTTGTTTGATTTGATACCTGCATTAAGCGGAAAAATGTGACAAAATGGTTGAGAGTTTCCAGTTTCGGGTTGAGAGTTTTGGAATGCGGAATTAAATAGGAAATCATGGCGAAATCTTACAAGGATTTGGATATTTATAAAATTTCCTTTGATCTGTTTATCAGGTCTCATCGTGTTTCTATGAAATTCCCAAAACATGAGTTGTTTGAGTTAGGAAGTCAAATTCGACGATCATCTGATTCTGTTAACTCTAATATTGTGGAGGGTTATGGAAGGAGAAAATATCAAAAGGATTTTATTAAATTCTTGACGTACTCACACTCAAGTAATGACGAAACTGTCAATCATTTTAAAAAGATTAAAGTGCTTTATCCTCAATTTGATGAGGAGGTTTCAAGTTTGATCGATGAGTATGATTTGTTAGGTGGTAAAATTCACAACTTCATAGATTATGTTATTCGCAACTGGAAAACCTAATAACTGGAAACCCGAAACTCGCAACTTTTAACTAAAGAGTAGCATTTAGAAATTTTTAGAGAACCTAATTCAAACAGCCAACCATGGAACCAACCAGAGAGATATACCGAAATTTTCCAGATATACTACAATATGCTTTTTACCTCATAGCCTTCCTGGCTTGTGTTACATTTATTTATGGTTTTTACAGAAAGTATAAGAAATACCGTAAAGGAAAGGATGCAAACAGATTTAACAATCTACTCAAGAGATTCTTGAAAGCAGGAGCGATCATGGGGAAGAACTCCACCGTGTTCAAGCGTGATCATTACGCAGGTTTTGCGCATTGGCTAATTTTCTGGGGATTTGTCGTATTGCTTATTGGAACAGCCATTGTAGCAATAGACCATGATTTCCTCAGATTCTTAGGAATACATTTACTGGAAGGCTCTTTTTATTTATGGTTTTCTGTAATTCTCGATGTGTTTGGGGTATTGTTTATCCTTGGTTTGATAATGATGATAGTTAGGCGAGCAGGAGGCAAGCCACAGTTTGACTATTCACGATCTGATCTGGACGCAGCAAAGTATAACCGCAAAGGATATTCAACTGATGATAAAATTTTTCTTTGGCTATTACTTCTAATAGGCATTTCAGGATTTGTTATTGAAGGACTGAGAATAAGTGCTGATGGCATGCCTGCCTTTGAACAATGGTCACCAGTTGGCTGGATGATAGCAGACCTTTTCAATGCTGATACAGCAAACACGTTACACCTTTATTCTTGGTGGGGGCATGCAGTTATGGTCATGATTTTCATTGCCTACATTCCTTATTCCAAGGCCATGCACATGCTTATTGATTATGCGAACTTGATGTTCAAAGATGATATGGCTGCAAAGAAATTGGCTAGAGTAAGTGAAGAGCAGCAAGATATAAGTATGGGTTATGTGGCGATGACAGACTTCACATGGAAGGAGCTGATGGACTTTGATGCATGTACGAAGTGCGGAAGATGCCATGTGGCCTGCCCAGCAAATGCAGCTGGCACTCCACTTTCTCCACGTGATGTTATCTTGGATATGAGGAGCCATTCCAATGAATGTTTCAATACATCTGAGTGGTTTAAACAAAGCTTTGCTGAAGCCAAAAAAGAGAAGCCGTCTATTGCTGGCGATGTTATTTCTACAGATCGATTGTGGTCTTGCACAACGTGCATGGCATGTGTGGAAGCTTGTCCTGTGGGCATTAATCATCATCTGGACACAATTGTGAACCTCCGAAGAACATTGGTAGAAGAAGGGGACATGGACGATATGTTGCAAGACGCATTGGCGAATATTGGTGACTATGGCAACTCCTTTGGTCAATCCGAGCGGATGAGAGCCAAATGGACTTCAAAGCTTGATTTCAAAATCAAAGATGTACGGAAAGAACCCGCTGAATTTATGTGGTTCGTTGGTGATTTTGCCTCGTACGATGCAGGCATTCAGGATTTAACTGTGAAAGTTGCTGAGGTTATGACCAAGGCAGGAGTAGATTTTGGCATTTTGTATGAAGGAGAGAAAAACTCTGGAAATGATATCAGAAGAGCAGGAGAGGAAGGGCTATTTGAAATGATGGCCGAGGATAACATCGAGACCTTTAGCTTATCGAAGTTCAAAGAGATTTTTACGACAGATCCGCATTCCTATAACACGATTAAGAATGAATATCCTGAATTTGGCGGAAACTATGCTATCTATCATTATTCTGGTCTTCTGCTTAGACTCCATGAAGAAGGCAAGCTAAAATTCACAAAGAAGCTTGATTATAAAGTGACCTATCATGATCCCTGTTATTTAGGACGCTACAATGGTGAAACAGAAGCACCAAGGAAATTGCTAGAGGCAATGGGAGTAGAGTTGATTGAAATGCCACGATGCAAGGAGAATTCTTTCTGCTGTGGTGCCGGTGGTGGACGAGTTTGGATGGACGATTCCAAGATGGAAGAACGTCCAAGTGAAATCAGAATTAAGGAAGCGGTTGCACTTGGATCTGCTGATCACTTCATTGTTTGCTGTCCAAAGGATTACTCCATGTTCAGCGATGCGGTGAAGACTACTGGTAATGAAGACAGGATGGAAGTGAAGGATATTATTCAATTGGTAGAAGAAGCGATGGGGTGAATGAAATAACAAAAATCAAATTCCAATTATCAAGTAAATATCAAATACCAAATAAATTTCAAGCATCAAATTCCAAAATCTAAATAAATATCAAACACTAAATACCAATTTTCAAACAACTAAGATTTGAGATTTCGATTTTGGATATTATTTGTTTTTTGAAATTTGTTATTTGTCTCTTGTGATTTGAAATTTGGTTTTTTGTTTATCATTTGCTATTTGGTTCTTGTAATTTACTATTTTCCTTGTCATTTGGTTTTTGTTTTTTGGAATTTATTTATAGAATGATCTTAGTAAACGCGCATGTCACAGCTCAAATCGTATCTCGAAGATCCCTTCCTTTATAAGCTCTATGAAGAAATCAGAAGAGCTGGTTCATTACGGTCGATCTCTGTTGATCTCACAAGTGAATGCAATCTTCGATGCAAGGGGTGTTACTACTTTGAAGAAGGAATGGATAAGATTACAATTCCTGATGAGAAGGATTTTGATGATTTCATTGAAAGGGAAAAATCTCGAGGTACAAATTTTGTAACGATTGTAGGAGGGGAGCCGAGTATGGTTATCCCTCGGGTCAAAAAAATTTATAACAACTTCAATTGCAATGTCGCTACGAATGGATTGATAAAAATCCCATACGAAGGGCTGGAGAACCTACCTATCGGGGTTTCCATTTGGGGAAATCAAGAAACGGATTCTTCCATGCGAGCCAACGGCAAACGAGACCTCTTTGGAGAAGCCCTTACCAACTACAAAGAGGATCCTCGCGCCTTTTGGTACTATGCTGTAGCCCCTGGTTATGCGAATGAAATTGAAGAGGTGGTAACAACCTGTGTCAATAATGGTAACCGCGTGCTCTTTAATTATTACAGTGATTTAACAGGCTTGGGGGGTAAGCATGATTATCGTGAGGGATTCGATGAGGTACGAAAGGAGATTGATCGAATGATAGAAATGTACCCTGACAAGATCCTTATGACCTCTTATTTCAATAAAGTGATTTCTACAGGTGAGCTGCTTGGAGAGAAGTGGGGCTATGATGTCTGTACTAATCTCTCAACAGATTATAAGGAAAATCAAGAAAGACTGGAAGAAGGAAATCTTTTCAATCCCCATTTCAGAGCCTACAATGCAGATTTCAGTACAACCAGAAGATGCTGTACGGGGGTTGATCGTAGCTGTGATTCCTGCTTTGATACATGGGAGCATTTCTCATGGGTGATGGTCAACCTAAAGAAGCACTTAGGATCAAAAGAGGATTTTGCTAATTGGCTTACCACGATGTACTTGTTCTATTTTATCAATGGACTTCTGAATAAATAGAAGTTGAGATTTTAAAAAACCAAACCTACCAGATTGAAGTAAGGGATGAGACTCAATGGGATTTAAAATGTATTTCTTTTTTTGCTACTTTGCGAGTAGAATCTAAAAATCACTAACCAATTCACCTTATGATCAAAGCATTGAAAGTTATCGGTATTCTGCTAGTTCTATTTCTAGGAATACTGCTATTGAACACACTAACACTTTCTTCCAAACAAATTGACGTAGAAGCTATTGAAACAATTGAGGTTAGTGATCAAGCCATTGCAAGATTTCAGGGAGCACTTAGATTTCCTACTATTTCCAATATGGACAGTGCCGATTTTGATTCCATTCCTTTTATCAATCAAATTAAATACATTAAAGAGACGTATCCGTTAGTTGATTCCTTGTTGACTCTTGAGATCGTCGGTGGGTATACAATGCTCTATAGTTGGGTCGGAAGTGATGTCGATAAACTTCCAGCATTAATCTACTCCCATTATGATGTAGTGCCTGTAGATTCTGCGACCATTACAGATTGGGAAGCACCACCATTTTCAGGAGAGGTCAAGAATGGCAGCATCTATGGAAGAGGGGCAATTGATGATAAAGTTGGAGTGTTTGGAACCCTTGAAGCTATTGAAACATTATTGAGGCAAGGTTTTCAGCCAGCTCGAACGCTGTATTTTGGTTTTGGACATGACGAAGAGGTTGGTGGGATGAATGGAGCCGCTAGTATCGTTGGATTTTTGAAAAACGAAAATGTGCAACTTGAATATTCTTTTGATGAGGGCGCACCAATTCTTGAAGGAGTTATTCCCGGCATTGATAAACCAGTAGCACTGATAGGTACATCTGAGAAGGGATATGTTTCGTATAAATTAACAATAACCACCGAAGGGGGGCATTCATCAAGCCCTGCTCCGGGCAACACGATTGGATCTCTTGCAAGAGCAATTGTCGCTCTGGAGGATAACCAATTTGAGTATTCGCTCAAAGAACCAATGGATCAGCAA
>JAAEPI010000646.1 GCA_024232835.1 Cytophagales bacterium | reverse complement strand
TCTTTGGCTTTTGCATAGCAGGATTTATTCAATAAGCTCTTCTCAGTGAATCCATTCTCACGCAGCCAGGGCTTTGTTGCATAACTAATGATCCTCTTGTTTATGATAAAATTCAGGCGACACGAAGGGACTTCGGCATACCAAACGATGTCATTTTATTCAACACACCGCAACCAATCATCGCTTCTTGCCGTTGACAACCAAAGTCCCTTGCTTGCATAGTATTCCCCAGAATTTTTTTATAGCGCAGTATACACAGCTCAGAATAATTTCGCCTACCGTAATTGCGTTTCTTTTGCCAATTCATTTGCCCGTTTAATGAGATCATGGCTACATTGCAATTGCGTTCTTTGGGGTGTTTTTCACCATAGACTGCATTTTTTTGCGGTTGTATGACGATATCACATTCGGGAGAATGCTGAGCAATAGTTTCATAAACAGATTCTTCATCATAAGCCGCATCGGCTGTGGCATGGGTAATCGGCCTACTCATTTGCTCCATCAGATTTTCGACGACTTGAGCGTCAGGTACAAATCGATCCGTTAAATCACTGGCTTGTATATAATGCTCTTCATCCACGGCGACGTGTAATTTTCGCCAGCTACGTTTGCCAGATATTTTGTGTTTTTCTTGGTGCCATTCATCACGCCCGAATCGTTTTAAGCCAGTAGAATCAATGGCAATCGCTGCAATGTCCTCTGGTTTATCCGTTTTGCGATAGCGAGGAGCCTTGAGGTTGAGCTTTTTTAAGCGCTTGGATAAGGTGGAAAAATCAGGAGATGAGATGGGTAACTTTTGAAGCAAAAAAAGTGAATCAATAAATCCTTGTGATTGGCGTAGCGGCAATCGATAAACTTTACGTATTTCATGGCAAGCCAAAATGGCTACATCTGAATAAACATCCGGTGCACCTGTCCCATCATAGATTCTATCTTTTACATACCATTGCTCTATCACTTCCTCAGAAAGCCAAACTTCAATTGAGCCACGTTTTCTCAACGCGTTATTATATTGTTTCCAGTTTTGCACACGGTATTTTTGGGGTTTAATGTCGATTCCTTTCTTGTTAAGATATTTGTTCGGCATAGGGAATAAACTCAGGCGTTAGATAGTAAACCAAATATCATAACCGGTTAGAGATATTTGTTAAAGTATTTTATGATTAAGGGGGTTATGCAACAAAGCCTAATCATTTACAAATTTAGCGCTAGCTTAATATACCGTGGAACTTATTGCAGTTGATGTAATGTAAAAAAATGCTATACTATAATCGGAATAAAATTTTATATTCAAGGAGGCATTATGAAAGTTATTAAAAAAATAACATTGACGTTATTAACCACTTTAATATTTCTCATCATGGCTAATGCGACCGCAGTACCACTTGGCACAGTCAACAAAAATGGTATGTATGTTCAGCTTGATGGGGGAACTAATTTCCTACAAAATCAAATCGACAATGACCTTACTTATAGAGCAGGCTGGAATCTGAATACAGGTCTAGGCTACAGATATAATAACTGGGGATTATCTGTCACAGGTGGTTATCTAAACAACAGAATGGATGGATTTCAATCTAGTAGCGTCATTAATAATTCGATTGGTATCGATGCTGACCTCAGCGAAGGCAAGACAACAGCACAAGCCTACATGCTCAAC
>JAAEPI010000645.1 GCA_024232835.1 Cytophagales bacterium | reverse complement strand
ATCAAATCATAGGTACTTTGAAGCAGGTGGCATGGTAGTTTCAAAGACCAATATGAATTATTTTTGTTATGACGTTGGTGAGGTGGGAACACGAGGCCGAGGTGGGCATGGTCATAATGACCTTTTTAGTTTTGACTTACTAATAAACGGTGATTCAATTTTCTGTGACTCAGGATGTTCGGTCTATACAGGCGATTCAAAATTGAGAAATCGATATCGATCAACGAGTAGTCATAACTGCTTACAAATTGATGGCAAAGAAATGGCCATGATGCGCGGTATGTGGCAGATAGCAGATAGTGGACGCCCAGAAAAAGTTTGTGTACGGCAAATTGATCATATTACAACTATCGACGGCATTCATGCTGGCTATCACCGGCTCGAGGATGCTGTCACACACCGCCGGAACTTTCAGCATGATTCAAGGAACGGATTCTGTAAATGTACTGATTTTCTGGACTGTTCAAAAAGCCATGTTGTTACTCGGTATTTCCATTTTTCACCCGGGATACAGCCAATAATTCAAGGAAATCAAGCAGAAATTAAAACACCAAATGCGAAGGGTTTTCTGGTATGGAACGAAGGTGCGATT
>JAAEPI010000644.1 GCA_024232835.1 Cytophagales bacterium | reverse complement strand
TTGCTGATCCATTGGTTCTTTGAGCGAATACTCAAATTGGTTATCCTCCAGAGCGACAATTGCTCTTGCAAGAGATCCAATCGTGTTGCCCGGAGCAGGGCTTGATGAATGCCCCCCTTCGGTGGTTATTGTTAATTTATATGATACGTATCCTTTTTCAGCAGTACTGATCATTGCCACTCTTCCATCTACTCCATTAACGATTCCATCTAGGATAGGAATTCCCTCATCCAAAGAATATTCTAATTTCACCATATTCTTCTCAAGAAAATCACCAATACTTGATGCGCCTACTATCCCTCCTATTTCTTCATCATGACCAAATCCGAAATACAGCGTTCTAGCGGGCTGAAAACCCTGACTCAATAATGTTTCAATAGCTTCAAGGGTTCCAAACACTCCTACCTTATCATCAATTGCTCCTCTTCCATAGATGTTGCCATTCTTAACTTCCCCTGAGAAGGGTGGTGCTTCCCAGTCATTGATAGTAGCTGAATCCACAGGCACAACATCATAGTGTGAATAGATTAAAATTGGTAATTTTTCTTCAGTATTTCCTTCCCACTTATACAGCAAACTATACCCTCCTACTATTTCTTTGTTAAGAAGAGAATCTACAAGTGGATAAGTATCGGCTATGTATTTTATTTGATTGATAAAAGGAATGGAATCAAAATCGGCAATATCCATATTTGAAATAGTAGGAAATCTAAGTGCACCTTGAAACCGTGCAATAGCCTGATCGCTAACCTCAATTTTCTCAACAGCTTCTACGTCGATTTGTTTGGATGAAAGAGTAAGTGTGTTAAATAATAGTACTCCTACGAATAGAACTAGCAGAATACCGATAGCTTTCAATGCTTTGATCATAAGGTGAATTGGTTAATGACTTATTTAGATTCTACTCGCAAAGTAGTCAATAAAAATAAATACAAAACAACACCAATTTGAGCTTCACTCTTACTTCAACCTGATAGGTTTGATTTTTAAAGGCTCAACATTCTATCTTAAAGAATAAGAATCATCAGCGAGAGTGGTGATTCTTATTGGAACACTTACTGAATCAAAGATTTGGAGCTTTTATTCTACGCTACTTCCTGCATTCTGAATGAACTGATGATAAAACTGAATCGCTCCTCTATAAGCATCAATAGAAATATGTTCATTAGTGCCATGAAATCCGGCACCCTCAATCCCGTTAATTCTAGCTGGATTAAATCTGTATGAGTTCTTGGCGACTTTAACGAAATGCTTTGAATCAGTAGCCGCAGGCATGAGTGACGGGCTCACTACAATGTCACCAAATACCTCTCTCAGTGATTTGTTTAGTGTTTCATATCCAACTGCATCTATGCTGGCCACTGGTGAAGAACTGCTACCACCTCCAAAGCTCTCAACAATTATCCGTTCATCATCGATAACTTTTACAATGTGATCATAAACGTCCTCCATAGTTTCTTCTGGCATAATCCTAAAATTCACGATGACTGAAGCTGTTGTGGGAATAACATTATCCTTCATGCCTCCTTCAATTATGGTTGCAACGGTAGTCGTATGCGCATTCATTCCTTTTAGAATAACCTTGCCAAATAGCCAAGTATTTGCAAAAAACATCTTTTTCATAAAAGGCAACTCTGGCCCGAGATGAGCCAATTGCT
>JAAEPI010000643.1 GCA_024232835.1 Cytophagales bacterium | reverse complement strand
TCAATAAGTACAACCAGCGGACATTTGTCGAGATCTTTTGAGGATTTCCTGGCCTTCTGAATTTTCTGTTTACCCATTGGCTCTACCGTAATCACAATCATTCCAGAAGCGAGAAATTTGTCTGCCACAGCAATTGCCTGGCCTAATAAACCCCCTGAGTTATTGCGAAGATCTAGAATGAATCCTTTTAATTCACTGCTATCGTTTGTTAATTTCTCAATCTCCTCCTCAAGGGATTGTGCTGTGTCTTCCTGGAAATTTCTTATCTTTATGTATCCGATATTACCATCAACTAATTTTGAGCTTACGCTAGGTATTGAGATAATTTCCCTTATCAGCGTAACGTCCTTATTAGTATGAGACTTCCCGGATTCCACTACCAAAATGACAGCTGTATCAGGGTCGCCTCTAAGTTTGTTGACAGCTTCCTGCAATGACATATTTATGGTTGAATCTTCATCAATTGCAATAATTTTATCCCCTGCTTTAAGGCCAGCCCTGAATGCGGGTGTTCCTTCAATAGGGGAAATCACGGACAAAATTCCGTCTCTCAAGCCTACAACCATTCCGAGACCACCAAATTTGCCTGAAGTACCAATTTTAAATTCTGTAAAATCTTTAGGAGGAAAGACAACAGAATGAGGATCTAATTGAGAAAGCATGCCGTTAATTGCCGCGTATTCAATATCTTCCGTTTTGATTTCGTCGTGTTTGTTATCATTAACAAAACGTAGTATCTCATTCAATGTGTTGTATAATTCGCCCAGTCTTCGAATTCTTGAAATGTCGACTTCTTTGGAAACTTGATCAACAAGGATTTCTACCTCTTCTGTTTCCTCGTTTATATTAATTTGAACTTCAGGGATTACTCTTTCGAGCTTGAAAAGCGCTTCTTTTAGCATTTCTTTAGGTTTGATTCTGTCTGGTTCAACATAAAACCTATTTATGTATGAGCAGACAATACCAACTATACGGAATTTGTATTCTTCCTTCTCTT
>JAAEPI010000642.1 GCA_024232835.1 Cytophagales bacterium | reverse complement strand
TTTGTTTTGCTCACTGATTAATGCCTGCTCCTGAATACCAAGCAGGTTGCTGCATTCCTTAATATACACAGCTCTCTTTACAGGATCGTTGATCTTCGTGATACTGGTTACAATATCCTTAATAATTCCTGCCTTTTTAATTGGATCATTGCCCGCTTCCTCTAAAAAAAGTTGTGTCTTGAACTGAATGATGTCTTTAGCTTCCGTATCAACGAAATTCTGAAAAGCCGACACACTCAGCTTGCGACTGTAGCTGTCGGGATCTTCACCCTCCGGCATGACTACTGCTCGTACATCCAAGTCGCCTTCAAGAAGCATGTCAATTCCGCGAATAGAGGCTCGGATGCCAGCCGCATCTCCATCAAACAGTACCGTAACATTGTTTGTGTATCGCTTAATCAACTTCACCTGGTCTTCTGTAAGCGCCGTACCACTTGAAGAAACTACGTTTTGTACCCCTGCTTGATGCATGGAAATCACATCAGTATAGCCCTCTACCAAAAAGCAATTATCTTCTTTCCGAATCGCCAGCTTCGACTGGAACAACCCGTACAAAACTCTACTCTTATGATATAGCTCTGTTTCAGGCGAGTTGATATATTTCGGTTGATTTTTTTCCTTGGAAAGAGTCCTGGCTCCAAAAGCTATTGTCTTTCCTGTGATATTGTGAATCGGAAAAATTACCCGTCCTCTGAATCGATCATAGATTTTATTTTCTCCTTTGACGACCAACCCTGCTTCTTCAAGCAATTCTTTACTATAGCCTTTCTCTTCCGCTGTTTTTAGCAAGCCGTCCCATTCATTGACTGAGTAACCCAGCTCAAATTTGGAAATTGTATCCTCAGTGAAGCCTCGTTCCTTGTAATAAGTTAGCCCAATGTTCTTGCCCTCTTCGGACGCATTGAGGGTATCCGCAAAATAGTTCTTAGCAAAATTTATCAGAATGTAAAGACTCTCACGCTTGTTCTGAGCTTCTTGCTGTTCATCGGTGCGCTCCTCTTCTTTTATCTCAATTCCATATTTTTTTGCCAGATACTTAAGTGCTTCTACATAACTAAGCCCATCTATCTCCATGACGAAACTGATGGCATCTCCACCCTTTCCTGAGCTAAAATCTTTAAATATTTGCTTTGACGGCACTACATAAAAAGAAGGCGTTTTCTCTGCTGAAAAAGGACTCAGTGCTTTCAAACTAGACCCAGATTTTTTTAAATTGACAAAATCACCCACGACATCCACAATGTCCATTTGGTTTTTGATTTCGTCTATGGTGGTTGGGCTAATCATTGAATACAAAAGTAGTAATCAGAATTCAGTAATTAGTAGACAGTGCGTATATATCAATTTGAAAACATCCACTTATCAACTATTAATTAATCAACTAATTATCTAATCACTTAAACTTGCAATTCTAATTGAAACAATGAAACGAGAAGATATATTAAAAGCCCTAAGCGAGGTTCAAGATCCAGATCTGAAGCAGGATTTGGTAACGCTCAAAATGATTGAAGACGTTGTTGTGGATGGCAACAAGATTTCTTTCAAAGTTGTACTCACCACTCCTGCATGTCCCTTAAAGGAATTAATCAGAAAGGATTGTGAAAAGGCCATATTCAAGCATTTTGGTGAAAACGTGGAGTTGGATATTGTGATGACCTCATCGGTAAGCACTATTAGAAATCAAGCTCCAATGCTGCCTGGGGTAAAAAATATCATTGCAATCTCCTCTGGTAAGGGAGGTGTTGGGAAGTCAACTGTTGCTTCGAATTTGGCAATTGCATTGTCTAGAGCTGGGGCTGATGTGGGACTAATAGATGCAGATATATTTGGTCCATCAATCCCGACCATGTTCAATTGCGAAAATGAGCAACCGGGCGTTATGGAAATTGAAGACAAAAAAATGATTGTCCCAATACAACAATATGGCGTTAAGCTTATGTCTATCGGATTTCTTACACCGCCTGAAGGTGCAGTAGTTTGGAGAGGCCCAATGGCGGGTTCCGCGCTCAAACAATTTTTAGGAGATACAAAATGGGGTGAGCTCGATTATCTATTAATTGACCTGCCCCCTGGGACAAGCGACATCCACCTTACCTTAGTGCAAACTGTGCCAGTAACCGGAGCAGTGGTGGTGACAACACCCCAGAAGGTAGCTCTTACCGACGCTCAGAAGGGAATCTCTATGTTTAGTCAGGGACAGATCAATGTGCCTATTCTTGGTTTGGTTGAAAATATGGCCTACTTCACACCTGAAGAATTGCCAAAAAACAAATACTATATTTTTGGAGAAGATGGGGGTAAAAAACTAGCAGAGAAGCATGGTATTCCACTGTTGGGGCAAGTGCCAATTGTGCAATCCATTCGCGAAAGTGGAGATTCTGGATACCCATCTGCCCTTAAAGATGATGTCACCGCTGATGCATTCAGTGAATTAGCGTCCTCACTGGCTCGTCAAGTAGCCATAAGAAATGCTAACTTTGATGAAACCAAGGTGGTTGAAATAAAATCTTAAGTATTCTTTTTCAGCAACGTGGGTACTATCACCCTTGACTTTAAGTGATAAGAAATGAAACTAAAAAAGCAGAATTGAACGTTTGACTAATATGTCGAAAAATGTACTTATAACGGAAGTGGAGAAAGCCTTAATAAACATTCGACCCTACCTCGAAGCAGATGGAGGTGATGTGCGTGTGGTAGATATTGATGATGACGGAAAGGTGACTCTGGAATTACTCGGCAATTGCAGCTTATGTCCAATGTCGGAAATGACCTTCGCTGTTGGGGTGGAAGAAGCAATAAAACGTGCCGTTCCTCAAATCACGGAAGTAGAAGCTGTGAACCTTACATCTCCAGATGACCCAAAGGCAAAATTGCCTTCTCAATTACCCTAATTCAATGATGGGAAGAGGTGTTATTTTGATGATAATCCTGACCATTGGAGTCATGAGCCGAGCTCAAGATCGATGTGCAACTCCCCCACAACAATTCTTAAAGTCGCAGAGATTTGAAAATTGGATGCAAACCAAACAATTTCAAAAATCTCTGCAATTAAGAACTGAGCGGCTTCAAGCTGAGGTTTATGTATTGCCAGTAGTGATCCATATCATCCACAACGGAGAAGCTGTTGGAGTCGGTGGGAATTTGTCTGAGGCTAAAATTCAGGAACAGATAGATATTCTGAACGAAGACTTTCGGAAAATGAATCCCAGGGCAGGTGCTGGTGTTCCCGTTGAATTTCAACCGGTTGAGGCGGACATTGAAGTGGAATTTGTCTTGGCCAAGCAAGACCCTGATGGAAAACCCACTACTGGAATACTACGAAAGCAAGGAGCACAATCGTCGTATTCTCTCTATAGTGACGATAAAAAGCTTAAAGAAGAAAGTTACTGGCCAGCAGAAGATTATATTAACATCTGGGTAGCTGAAACCGGAATTTTTTATGGCTTGGCAACTTTTCCAGAGTCTGATGAATATGATGACATTACTGGATCAGAAATTAATCGACTTTACGATGGAATCGTCATAGATGATGATTATGTTGGAGTCAACTTTGATGCTGATAATTCATTCGTTAGCTACGGCCAAACCGCTTCGCATGAAATCGGTCATTTCCTGGGCTTACATCATATTTGGGGAGGAGATGGAGGATGTAGTTCATCTGACTATTGTGATGATACGCCTCCAGCAATTGACGATCATGGTGGAGAAGGTTCACCATGTACATTTCCGATTGTAGACGTCTTAGAAACAGAGGGTTTTGATGAAGGAAATACATGTACAAATGATGATCCTGACCTACCTGACATGTTTATGAACTTTATGGACTACTCCAATGATGAGTGTATGAACATGTTCACATCGGATCAACGAACAAGAATTAGAACCGTATTGGAAAACAGTCCAAGAAGATTAAGCCTTCGCACATCTCATGGGTTAGAACCCCCATTTGCCTGGGATTTGGATCTGGCTATTAGTGAAATAGCAGATGTTCCTCTTATTACATGTAGCACACAAATATCTCCATCCATATCTCTCGGAAATTTCGGGTTTGACGAAATCACCTCATACAAAATGAGCTACACAATGGGAGGTATTTCAACAGAAATTGATAATCCAAATATTTCGATTCTAACCGGCGAATCGTATACTTTTCAAGTCGTTATTGATGGGCTGTCCCTTGGTTCGAATGAAATCTCCTGGGAAATTCTTGAGGTAAATGGGTCAACAGATGAGGATGCCACAAATGATCTTGGAATGTCAATCGTTGAAGTGCAAACAGAAACTTTTCAAGCACCATTCAAAGAGGATTTTTCATCAAGCATGTGGAATCAGGTATCTCCACAGACAAATGAGTGGAGCGATTTTTCCATCAACTCAGATGCCAGCCAACGAGTCGCAGCATTTGAAAATGATACCGATGCTGTTAGTTGGCTCGTTTCCCCGGTCTTTGATCTATCCGATTTTGAAGAAGCGGGCGTCTTTTTTAGAATGTCTTATGGCATCAGATTTGGTTTCTCAGATGGTCTGGAAGTAAAAATTTCCACGTCTTGCTCCGATGATTTTCAAACAATCTGGTCACAAGGGCTTGGTGATTTGAGTTTTCCAAGTAGTTCGAGTGCCTGGACACCATCCGATGATACTGATTGGCTCGACCGATTTATCAGCCTTGATGATTATATAGGTTTCGAAGAAGTGCGGCTAGCATTTGCATTTACGAATAATGGAGGTAATAATTTCTATATCGATGATATCGAGCTCACCAACAATAGTGACCCAGATCAACCTCGACTTTTGGCTGGGAATTTTGTAGCCTATCCGAATCCTGCATCACAGTCGTTCAACATTACCCTTAGCCTACCTGAAGCTCAACCTATACGCGTGCAATTGATTGACATCTCTGGTGCGATGGTCAATGATCTGAGATATGATGATGTGCTCAATCAGACTTTTCTGGTGGAAACATCCGATATATTCGGAATGTATTTTTTAAAAATTACAGGAAAAGACATAAATCAAACCCAACGAATGCTAATCAGTAGATAATAATGGCCATTTTTCATTAGGTTTATTGCTCAATTAAAAGCATGCAGTCAGAAAGTTTCAATAGAATTAAATCAACAACCAAACATCTATTAATTACAGTGGGGTCAGGAATTTTTATCATCCTGTTTTTTTTCTACATTTATCTCCCCGCCACCACTAATCATGGAGAGTCTATCACGGTCCCTGATGTAAAGAACCAACACCTTTCTGATCTTGATGATATTCTAGTAAGCCGTAGCTTGCGATATGAAGTGAATGCTGATTCTGGTTATTCCTCAGCCGCCGAACCTTTGGCTGTTTTGGATCAATTTCCTAAGGCAAATGCCAAAGTCAAAGAAAATAGAAAAATCTATGTTACACTGAATGCTAAAAGGCCTCCTTTGGTGAGGATGCCAAACCTGATCGATAAGTCGCTGAAAATAGCGCAAATCACTCTCGAGTCTTTTGACCTCAGACTCGGACGGGTTGATCACGTACCGGATAATGCCTTAAACGCCGTAATTTATCAGTTGCATAGGTCTATAGAAATAGAAGCTGGGCAAATGCTACCAAAAGGATCCATGATCGATTTGAAGGTAGGTGATGGGCGTGGCAACAGATACTGGAAAATGTATAAATACACTGGGCAATCGTATGAAGATGCGAAAATCGCAATCATTGGCACAGGATTAAAAATTGGTGCAGTCACACACGTTCTTGATCCCGAAATCGTTGTTGAGACAGTGAGCACAGAGGGCGATACAACAGGTGTCGTGGTGGATGTTTCGGTTGGAGATGTGGTGAAGCAACGCCCAGTATCAGGACGAACCGTGAAAATACAGGACATTGTTGATTTGTGGGTCTATCAGCCAGACTCACTAGCAAGTGATAATTCCATTTTGGATCAAGAAAATCAATGAAAAAGGCTCTTTTCTTAAGCTTAGTACTTGCAGCCCAGATGGCAACCGCTCAAATTGTCATCAAGCCAATTGTTGGTAATTACAATGCCGCCAGGATTGGACAACTTCAAGTACTTCCGGCTGTATCCCTCCCCTTCTGGGATGACTTTTCTTACTCGGGTGACAAGCCAGATAGTTTATGGGAATTCAGCAATTCCATTTTTGTAAATGAAGCAATTGCTATTGACCCTCCAACATTCAAAGCTGCTACTTTCGATGGATTGGATTCTCTTGGTCATTTGTATGATGCCAACGCAGAGTTCCCCGGACTGTCCGACCAACTCATTTCCAGACGAATAAAGTTGGTGGGTCTAATTGGTGATGAGTCCATTTACCTATCCTTTTTCTGGGAAGCAGGTGGGAATGGTGAGGCGCCTGAAGATTCCGACTCGCTCAGGCTCCAATTCCTGAATGCCGACAGTGTCTGGGTAACCGAATGGAAAATGCGGGCAGACAATGCACCCTCTACAAATGAATTTACACAAGTGATTTTGAAGGTCAACCCAGAATATCGGCACGATGATTTTCGGTTTAAGTTTGAATCGTTTGGCTCGCTACAGGGTCCTTTTGATACCTGGCATGTGGATTATGTGTATTTGAACATGAATAGACAGCCTGATGGATTATTTTATGATGACCAAGCATATACTGGATCCCTATCTTCAATAATTGCTCCTTATCGTGAAATGCCATCCAAACATTTTTTTGAAGACCCAACCAAATATCTTGTCCCACAGAACTTTCAAATATTCAACCTTGACGCTGTGGATCTTGATGGTTATGAGGCAGATTATTCACTTAGAATACTGGGAGAAAAAGGAGTTGAACTGGAAACGGTAAGTTTTATAGATGGGTCAATCATATTTCAGGGGAATCAGACAATAAATTCAGAAACCCTTGATTCGAATGATGACGCAACAGGGTCTTCTCAAGAAGATTCACCAGTCTCTATTTCAGCCATATCACCAGCACCGGATTCAGTCGTACTGTCAATCACATTAACTTCCAATTTTACTGATATCTATCGCATCAACGATACCATCAGGGCTTCTTACACTTTCCAGAATTACTATGCCTATGACGATGGCGTGGCAGAATTCGCAGGAGGTATCCCTCAGGACAAAGGCAGCATGGCTGTTCTATATGCGCTCGAAACTCGGGATACCCTCTCCCATGTGGATATATATTTTCCATCTATTATCCCCTCATCAGAGGGTAGGTCTATAAACGTTAACTTATGGAAGAATCTGGATGGATCTGACCCAATAGCTTCTGTGAGTTATACCATCCAAGAGAAGAATAGAGATGAATTCTCACGGATTCAGTTCAGTCAACCAATAATCGTGGAAGACACTATATATGTCGGATTTACACAAAACACCAGCGACTATGTGGGTGTGGGAATAGACCGAAGTAACCTGCTTGCCAAAGATTTGGCTTTCTACAAATCGAGTGATGAGTGGGAGACCAACAGCCTAGCGAATGGTGTATTCATGATTCGACCCGTTTTCGCACCGGAAGATTATGTCGTAGGTGTAGAAAACCAAAAAACCGAATTCTCCTTCTACCCTAACCCAACCACAGGGCATCTTACTATCCCAAATGCGCACGCCGGTATTCAAATCTTGTCACTCGATGGGAAAATTCAATTCGAAGATTCCAGCAAGACTTCTTATAATGTGGGCTATCTCAAAACTGGCATTTATCTGTTGCGCATACTAGATCAAGAGCAAGCAATTAGAACATTCAAGTTGATTAAAGAATAGCAACTGCTACCTCGTTTTCTGATTCAAAATTTTAAAGAAATTGCCCGCACTCTACAATTCCTTTGTATTCGACAATTATCAGCCTTTGCCTCGGTTCGTGTCCTCACGAAACGAAAGAAGGGAACAAGAAAAAGAGTAGGTTTAGTCGGCTCATTGAATACTTTTGATCACCTGGGTTAGTTCCCGTCTAAAGAAATGTCTTTTGATATAAATGTAGACAAGCAACAT
>JAAEPI010000641.1 GCA_024232835.1 Cytophagales bacterium | reverse complement strand
TATCTACGGTCATGCTGGGACCATGGAGATTGAAAACATAGGATACTCGATTCGCAATACTGGCCAGGTTGCCCGCAAATCCCATCCGATTTCCTCTCAAGCTCTCTTCCACCCCCAAAATCTGCTACTCTCCATACATAACTCCTACATAAACACCCACTTGCCCTGACAAATCCTTATCCTGATGTATACGTAAGCTTTCCCGTGTATAACCAGCATCTTCCATCGCCATCCAGGCATGTTCTAAAAAGAGACGTTCTTGAGGATCTGTCACCTCAGCTTCTCGTGGTGATATGTTAAAGAACAGAGGATCAAATTCATCCACTCCTTCAATAAAGCCTCCCCATTTACTGTAGTGAGAACCGCCTTTACCTCGATCTTCACTAAAATACTCTCTCCAATTCCAGCGATCCTCAGGAACTTCAATAATGCAATCCTTTCCATCCCGCAGGTTCTTCCAATACTCCCGCAAATTGACTGATTCTGGATAACGTCCGCTTAATCCTACAATTGCTATTTCCAATGGGCCTGAAAACGTATCGTGGATACCGGAAGCCTGTATGACACCAAATTTCCTCCTACTTTTTTGCCTGATCTTAGAAGTGGATTGAATAACTGAAATGTTCTTCGGACTTGTCGCTTCAAGCGCATTTGATTCTTCCTGAAAAATAGATGCTAATTTCGATCCGTAAGACCCAACAAAGTAATGGATCAATTCTCCGATGGTTTGATATTCAAAAAACAGAGTCTTTGAAAGGGAACCAAATGTCTTTTCCAGTTGATTAGTTAAATTCATGGCGAGGATCGAATCGATCCCGTATTTCTCCAAAGGTACTTGGACATCAATTTTATGTGAAGGAAGCTTTAGCACAGAAGCAAGCTCTCTTTTCAGGAACAGCACGGTTTTTTCTTCCAATATTTCAGGATCAACAGCAGAAATTGCGGACTCTTCCTCCAAGTGCGCTTCTT
>JAAEPI010000640.1 GCA_024232835.1 Cytophagales bacterium | reverse complement strand
ATAGTGGCATACAACGAATGTCTGTGCCCTGCCTAGAGTAAGCTAATTAGAGATAACAAATCATGTATATTGGCAACAATAAACGATTCTAACAAGAACAAGCAAGTGAATTATACTGAGGCTGAATTAGGATGTAAAATCTCAGTCTTGTTCAATATGAAATGGGTCGAAGTGGGCTGTATGCCCAATTTAGAATAAGTCTGAAACTAAAGTAGTTTCCGTTCATAACGGGAGATGAAAACCACTATGAAACTTGAAGATTAAAAACCATCGGCCAATTGCTCGATTTTCGGTCAGGCACCCAGGCAGTCGCTTTCTCGGTCTGCAGCAATAAGCATTAATGCTTAGATTATTAGCACTCAAAGGAATAAAAAATGGAGATAACTAATTCGGCTGAATTAATTGGGAAAATTATTTATGTAACCATTGATAGACCACTTGGTTCTAGGCACCCAAAGCATGGATATAAATATCCAGTTAATTATGGTTACATTAAAAACACATTAAGTGGCGATGGTGAAGAGATTGATGCTTATATTTTAAATATTTCTGAACCTTTGAAAGAATTCAAAGGTAGATGTATTGCTGTAATACAACGGCAAGAAGAAAATGATGATAAGTTGGTAGTTGTCCCTAACAGTGATTCTTTAAATGATTCGGAGATAAGATCTTTGACACACTTTCAAGAAAAATGGTTCAATTCAATAATTTTAAGAAAATGCTAATCGGTAACCGAGAGGTCTCACCCGGAAAACACGGGGTGATTTGGCCGTTTTTCATAACCGTTACTAACTATATTCTATGCTAGGGAGACTCTGAAAAACACCATAAATTTACAGAGCTGATAGCCAGGGCAATATTTTGGGCAGGATTTTCCAGAATCTCTGTTGGTTTTCTGTATTTTCTTTCATTTACCATCAGCATTTCCGAAATCAGGGCGCACTAACCCTGCAAAGCCTGTAATTCTTTTCTGCACAAATACAGGTTTGCCAGGGCAAATAGCGTAAACACCTGTGTCGAATTTTTCTCGATTCCCCGATAGCGAGTCTTCGTATACCCCCAGAGATCTTTTACTATTCGAAAGGCATGTTCACCTTTCGCTCGGGTCCGATTGCTTTTTCGGTTGAATAACTGATCCGCTATGTTCAGTTTCTTACCTCGTCTGGCTTTACGGTTGACTCGCCATTCGACTCCAGAGGCTTCCGCCTCGGCCCGCTTTTCAGCATTGGCATAGGCTTTGTCACCATAAACCGCTTGTTCTTCACCATGGAGCAAATCATCCATGACCTGGGAATCGTGAACCGATGCATCCGTGACCACAACACTATGTACCCGACCCCTGGTATCCGTACCGACATGCGCTTTCATCCCAAAGTACCACTGGTTACCCTTCTTCGTCTGCTTCATTTCAGGATCACGCTTCTTTTCCTGATTCTTTGTTGAACTCGCGGCGCCGATAATAGTGGCATCTACAATGGTGCCT
>JAAEPI010000639.1 GCA_024232835.1 Cytophagales bacterium | reverse complement strand
GTACTTTTTTTATTCTAATCCGATAAGTAACGAAAGTAGCTTTCTTTAAACGTTGGTGATCGCGTTCTCTGGTTTCATCCCCAAGATTTGAAGTGAGATTTTAGAAAATTTGCAATGCCATTTGTGGGTCCGTATTTGATAGAAAGTTTGTACGAGTTCCACACAGCTAAAATAATATTGGAGAGCGATGACCAGTCCGAACTTATACATGTCAATGTTGACCAACTAAGTTTGTGCTACCCAGAATTTGCTCCCAAAACCACTTTAGATTTCTCCAAGATTAAAAGACGGAGTAGAGCCAATAGGAGACGGTCCCCAGGAGAAGTACAGTTGGCTAGTTTATCCCCATTTCGACATTCCACATTGTTGAAGGGTATAATCCTCCGGAATAGAGAGGAAAAACAATTTGAAGTACAGAGTGTCCCCAAAATTATTGTAACATCGATATGTATGATGCGAAGTGTCCATAATAAAGATGAAAATTTTACATTGCCAGGTGAGGAGAGTCCCCGGATGGAGCAGAGAGAGGCAGAGATGTCACAGCAACCCCAGAGATCTGGTGGTCCAGAGCCCCCCGACGGTCAAGAGCCAGCCCTCCCCGTGTTAGCGGAAGCTGAAACAGCTGCGATCCTCAGG
>JAAEPI010000638.1 GCA_024232835.1 Cytophagales bacterium | reverse complement strand
TAATGAAATTAAGGGCCTTGTTGATTCAGTTAATGCTTTACCTCGTGATATGGAAAAGCCAAAAGTTTCTCGTGTGATTTATCGGCAAGGGGTACTTCGAGTAGCTGTCCACGGTGACTTAGATGAGAGAACGCTAAAGAATCTGGCAGAAGATATTCGAGATGAAGTTGCTGCTTTACCTTATGTTTCAATTGTTGGTTTATTTGGTTCTCGTCGTGAAGAAATTACGGTTGAAATATCTGAAGATTCTCTTCGCAAATATGGATTGAGTTTTGCTGATGTAGCCAATGCCATTCGTAATAGCTCAATCAATTTATCATCAGGACGTATCCGTACAGAGACGGGTGATGTATTACTGAGAGCCAGAAACCTTGCAAATTCAGAGCGTGAATTTAATGAAATTATCGTTCGTCAAAATGAAAATGGAGCAAAAATACTTGTCGGTGATGTAGCGACTGTAGTTGATGGGTTTGAGGATGAGGAAATCCTTGCGACCTTAAACGGTGAGCCTGCTGTATTAGTTCAGATTATGTCAACGGACAATATGCAGATCGTAAAACTCAGTGATTCTGTTCGCTCATGGATGGCTGAAAAACAGAAGTTATTACCTGAAGGTGTAAGTTTATCTATTTGGATAGATGAAGCTGACACTTATAATTCACGAATGGACACCATCAGTAGCTCTGCTTCATTGGGATTATTTTTGGTGTTCCTAGTACTGTTTTTATCATTGAGACC
>JAAEPI010000637.1 GCA_024232835.1 Cytophagales bacterium | reverse complement strand
TCATCACTGACATCACGGGGTAGATGATGACCAGGGCGTACACTGTGACGTTTCCAGCGAACTGGATTACGCCAGGTGTCATCTTCGGTTTCAGCAATTAGGAACTCGAAAAATGTAGATATTGCCGACAAACGCCGATTGACGCTACTTGGTTTCATCTTTTCGACTTGTTGCGCTTGTACAAAACCATCTATCGTTTTCACGTTGATTTCTCTGGGCAATTTTTGGCCCACGAATTGATTGAATATATTCAAATCGCTGATGTAATGTTTGGCGGTACTACGCTCAGGATACCGCCGTTGTAGATAAATTTTGAAACTAGCTATTGCTGTTTTCATTATGAGTCCTCCTGGATCGAAATTGAATAAGTCTACTATATTCTTTTCGACTCAGCATATTGGACTCAGTGTAATTAAAATCCTTTAGGGTCTTAAGGATATTTGGTTACAACTCCCCCTTAAACGCTTTATCAAGAATTGACGGCAGCAGGGCGTCGAGGTGGGCGGCGGTGGCGGCCCTTTGGGGTAAAGACAAGTTACAAATCATCAAACAACCCCAATTGACGACTCCCTTGTGGAGCATTTAAATCAATCTTACGAGAGATCAAGT
>JAAEPI010000636.1 GCA_024232835.1 Cytophagales bacterium | reverse complement strand
GAAGATGAAGATCCTGCAGTTTTGGAAAGAGAGCCCTCAACGAGCCACTCAGAAAACCAAGAAATCCTATTCGATGGGAAAGTTTTCAATCATAAATGTGAAAGGTACCAGAAAATGGGAGGCAATATTTACCCGAATCGCAAATAGAGTACACAGGAATGAGAAAAATCAGTCAGAGCAAGAACAACAACCTCCTCCAGTCCATGTGCCCTGAAGATGGCGCCATTATTCCATCTGTTTATCAGGTGTGGTACAAGGACTTGCCAGTGATTAGTAGAGTGAAGGGGAGGGTGAAAATTGAGGAGTATGATAGTGATGAAAGTTCCGGTCAATTTGTGGCAGTGTTTGGCAATTTTGTGAAGTGATTCAAGAAGTAAATTGCCAAAGTTATCTTTTTTGACATGTATGAACTCAAAGCCAAAGGGGTTAAGTGCTTTCCAAATATTGCTATGCTAGACGTAACCTCAGTGCAAGAAGGAGTTAAGTGCTTTTGGCTACAGTAACCCAGCTACCGTAGTGCACTTGAACTTGAAAACAGGTGAGAACATTCACAAAACCCTCAGCATCATCAGTTGTGAGTTTCATCTCCCTACGTTTAATATTAGATTTTTCCTGACCTGTGAAACCCTTAAAAGTCGATTATCTCGAAAGTTGAAAAAGTGCACTT
>JAAEPI010000635.1 GCA_024232835.1 Cytophagales bacterium | reverse complement strand
TTGAACTGTCAGACCTCATGCATTTTCTTCTCAATCTCTTTTTGCTTTTGTTCTTTCCATTGTGAAGGGCATCCGAAATTTCACCACCACTCTCAGCCACACCATACTTTATCTCGCCAACTCTGAAACTGATGCCCTCATTGGGCATTTGAAACTGATGCCCTCATTGGGTTCGAGCTTGATTGACGAGGAATTCAAATCCATCAATGGGGCTGCCGAGCACCCTATGTCACTCATTAGTGAGGTGGCTGAATTCCATTCTGAGAGTGACAGAGACGGAGCACCGTACATAGTTGAAACTTTGGGCGGAAACCAGGGAAGGTTTTTGGTCAGATGTCACCTGAAATGAGTTCAGCCCATCGCTTTGGCTCAATGGATTTATCTTCACCCTAAACTTGGCTATTGGAATACTTTTGAAATTCCGAAAGTGTCGCCGATATGTACAGGGTGCACCATCCTAAACTATCAACGTTTGAACGCGCACTGCGCGCTCATATTTTATTAAATTTTCATAAAAATTTGCCAGATATAAACAATTATCCAACATATCATTGGAAAGTTTCAACTGACTGCTGTAAAGCAAGAACATTCTAT
>JAAEPI010000634.1 GCA_024232835.1 Cytophagales bacterium | reverse complement strand
TTACAGTTAGTCACCCCACGCCCAACCGATTTTGTTCAGTCCTTTATTGTTAGTTCGATACGTATTGATTGAATAAGCTTTCTTTCCCTGGGGAATAAAATCAGCGAGTTCTATGTAGCTTGGCGCAACAAAATTCAGCGATTTCTCAATGTTGCACTTTCTGAAAAATCCGACTTTGGCCCCCTGCTGCTCGTCGCTGATTGGTCCAATCTAGAAAATTACAAGGAAAATGCACTAGATTTTCCAGGGCTACAACAATATAATAATATGGGCCCAAGGGCACCGATTGAGTTATTATACCCATTAGAATGGTGCTCTGGTAAGCATTTTGGCTCTGCTCTTTTAATTTGCGATTTGGCGCCAAAAATGGTCCCGCACAGAAGTGATGTATCTCTTGCACCCTGCGCCTGCAGGAGAAGAGAGAATGAATGAGAGTGAATGAGAGAGTAAAAGTAACCACAATTTTTGACAGTGGACCTGGACAGCAACAACCCACGAAACGAATCCAACGATTCACGTTCGTAAGTAATCATTAGAAAGTACTCAAAGCATTCCATTCTTGCAGAATCCCATTCGAGAAGAAGTGTCGTCCAAAATCCACTCCGTTTGATGATTTATCAATGGGCTATCGATAATTATGGCAGATGTTGGACATGC
>JAAEPI010000633.1 GCA_024232835.1 Cytophagales bacterium | reverse complement strand
TAAAAAAAAGCGTATATCCGACCACTAGACGTACTACCCCCTGGGAAATCGTTCCAAGTTAAGTTGGACGATTGATAGTGAACCCTTGAACCTGATAACCATAGAGTAAGGCTCTATAAATATCCTCCAAAGAATTGAAAGTCAAGGTATAAAACAAAGCACGCATATGGTCCCATAGTCTTTTTTTGCTGCCCTCTTTTTTCAAAACAGCTTGAAACAACGTAGAGGCTAATTGTTGCACCTGATCCACCAGAAAGGCTAACATCATCAGCAACGCGAAATTTACCGACAGGTTTAGTTTTCCGTGTCCATAGTTGTGTTCAAAATTATAGCCCTGATTCTTCAGGGTATTGAATGTTTCGTTCTCTATTTTCCAACGGGCACGTCCACCCTTCATAATCTCAAATAGATTCCTTTTGGTCACCTTGAAATTGGTTATCCAACTGAAATGTTGCACTTTGTCCCCCTTGATTTCCCAATATTCAACAAAGTTAACCAATAATTCTTGATTGGAGCCATTCAACGGCACCTGATTAATGAACCGAAAACGATGGGTGCTTCCATCCTTCTCCTTTTGTTCGTAACAAGTCGCTTTTCCTGCCTGATGAGCAGTTTCAACATAATTGAACAAAAAACTGTGGTCTCCTTCTTTCACTCCCAAAATGTAACACAAGTTATGGTTATGTAGTTCTCTGATATGAGGTCCATTTGAGGCTAATCCGTCTTCAATTATGATGAGCGGTAATTTTGGATGGTCTTGTCTCAACTGAACAAAAAAACGTTTTGCTGCATTCCGTTCACAATCATTCTTTCTCTCCCCATCCTGTTTGATAATCGGTTCTGGGGCCAACGGGATGACCTCTTTCAACTCTGGATGCACAATTGCTGCTCCCAAAAGTTGATGGGAATAAGTGATTTCCCCCGTC
>JAAEPI010000632.1 GCA_024232835.1 Cytophagales bacterium | reverse complement strand
GCTGGCTCCGCAGGAATACAAAGGTATGCAGCTAACTGGATGGGAGATAATGCCTCTCGTTGGGAGCATTTACAGATGAGCCTGCCAATGGCAATGGGACTGGGAATAAGCGGACAGCCATTTGTAGGAGCTGATATCGGAGGCTTTGTTGAAGCAACTCATGCTGAGCTTTTCATTCGCTGGATACAGTGTGGTGCTTTAACGCCATTTTGCCGAAACCATAATGATGACGCCGTTGATCAATATGTCTGGTCATTTGGTGAAAGCGTTCAGAAAATTTGCGAAAAGTTCATCAAACTCCGCTATCAACTTCTGCCTTATATCTACACTCAATTTGTCAAAAGCTCTGAAAGTGGTGAGCCTATTCAACGCCCACTCGTTTTTGACTATCAAAATGATCCAGCATGCCGTCAAATAAAAGACCAGTACTTATTCGGAAAAGATATCTTAGTAGCGCCAATTCTAGAAGCAGGAGTGAGCTCTCGTCACTTGTACCTACCTGAAGGAGAATGGTTTAATGTCGATTCAAAAAAATTCTACAAAGGTAATCAGT
>JAAEPI010000631.1 GCA_024232835.1 Cytophagales bacterium | reverse complement strand
GTAAAGGCATTTCATTTAAGGCCGGCGGGGTAGATTATGTCAGCAAGCCCTTCAACCAAGAGGAATTGCTGGCTCGTATCACGCCCCATCTGTCTTTGCGCAATATGCAGAAATCGCCAGCAGAACAAAATGCCCGTCTGCAAAGCGAAATCATCGAACGTAAGCACGATCAAGCAAAAAAAGATAAACCAAATGAAAATGCTCTTAAAAATACAAATTTTAATTCTAATAATATCTACAGTTCCATCAACCGTATTTTCCCAGAATAAAAACGAGCTTCCAGCCCAGCCGAATCATGCTCAGGAGACAAATGGGCAAATTCAACTCACGAAGAAGGAGAGAGTATTTCTTCAATCTCATCCTGTTATCCGATTTGGAACTGATGAGACGTGGGAGCCGTATGTCATGAAAGCAGACGGTACATTACGAGGACTCGATGTAGATTTTCTTAACTACATAAATAAAACAACAGGTGCGAACATTCAATTGGTCATAGGCGAATGGGCGGACATGGTAGAAAAAGCGAAAAAACATGAAATTGATGGGTTGGCTAGTTCGACACCTCGCAAAGAGAGAGCGCCTTATTTCAACTTTTCTGGGGTGTATGTTTCAGATTTCTTCATTATCATTCTTCCTTCTGATAACACTCTGAATAT
>JAAEPI010000630.1 GCA_024232835.1 Cytophagales bacterium | reverse complement strand
GAGCTCTCCGATTGACTCCGTTCCATCGTGGCCATCTCGGTTTCCTTGAGATCACAAAATACATTCACAGTACATATGTGTTCTGATAAAGATGACATTTCGTCCTTTTGTTGTGTTGTCGATGTGTCAGATGTAATGTAATTTTTCGCCACGCGCTCAACGTTCCGTATTAGAGTTGCCCCCCCTTTTCTAGGACGATTTGCATAGCGTTGTCTGATCTTTTTCCCTGTTATTTCAGATTGGTCTGCGATTTCGGGATAACACTTGCTCGGTTGATCTACATTCACTTTTATGGTTTCTGCCTCACGTAGTCGTATTTCGGCCGTGTTTTTGTTCCCCATTTTCAAGATTATGTAAGGTCCTATGTAAGGCATTGCAAATTTTCTCTGATCCCCCTGTATGTCCTGCGGTCTAAACCAGAGAACTGAGTCTCCTTCATTCAATTTGGGATCTTCCTTCATCCGATCATATTGTTTAGTGAGTTGGGTTTTGGCTTCCTCCGCGTTAGTTTTCACGACGTCCCAAACTTTTCGCAGATGCTCTGGTAGCTGCTCGATCCAACAATCCAAAGCCCAGGTATATGTTGTTCTCTGTCTGGGAATACTGATGCAGATGGTCGTCTCCCTTCTCACCCAAACATAGGTATG
>JAAEPI010000629.1 GCA_024232835.1 Cytophagales bacterium | reverse complement strand
GGTTTAATATTAAAACAGATGGAAAATTTTATACTGTATGTAGGTGATATGTGGAAATTTTTCCATATATCAGCACTGTTAGGCAAGTAATGCAAAGGAGGATATATGCAAAGCGTCCATGAACTTGATCAAACCTTCCATTTTATTATGGAAACCTTTGTGAATCGGGGTGATGCTCCTCATTATACTGAAATTGCGAATAAGTTCGGTGTAAAACCTGATGAGGGCAAAAGGTTACTTCATGATCTGATCAATACGGGCATTATGCCTATGTGGCTACACCCCGGTACTGACGTAATAGCCTCTTTTGCTCCGTTCAATAATCTTCCGACACAATACCGCATTACAGTTGAGGACCAGCAAAAATGGTTTGGGCAGTGAGGTTTTGAAAGCTTGGCAGTTTGCTGGGCCTTTCCGGGCAAATCAATTCAAATCGATGCCCCGTGTTTGGATTGCGGCGAGCCAATGCACATTGTAGTGCGTGATGGTAAAATAGAAAGCCAAAGTCCGTCAGGTATTGTCGGATATGTTGATCTTCCACTGAGAGAGTGGGCCACGAACTGGTCTTTCTCGTGAGGCCGCATGAATCTCTTCCGGTCGGAGGAGCATGTGAAAAATTGGTCGGGATTTAAAGAAGGAACTGATGAGGCTATCTTATCGGTTTTTGATTTAATGGCAATCTTCCAAACGCCGCGTCATAGCGCAAAATTTAGCGGCAATTATGTTTCTTCTGCCCCTGATTACGCACCGCATTTTTTTGAAAAACTAAAGGAAGTGACGAGCAACTCATCATTCTGGAAACCATCGGCTTGATCACTTTGCGTAAAAATTTGGATATTGGCCTGTTAAGTGAAAATACAGACCTACGACTATTCTATTGAGTTATATTCATTTGGGAGAGAAACAGAATGAAATATTTAAATCTCGTATTACTCATTTTAATCGCTTGTGTTGCAATTTCTTGCCAATCCATAAATCTTATTGATGCCACCAGGGAAGGAACAATCACTTTACCAGACAAGATCATCCTTGATGTTGCACAAATTTTTCAAAATGACACTTACTCTTGCGCCACCACTTCAGCTGCAATGGCAATTACCTATTTTGAAAATCGTAATAACAATCC
>JAAEPI010000628.1 GCA_024232835.1 Cytophagales bacterium | reverse complement strand
TTTTTCATGGTTCCGCCAACCGACATATTATACACCGACACGTGAATAATTACACCATTTTATTCCACATTTGTGAGCAAAAAAATTTGACTAAGGAGGTGATCAGTTTCCAGTGACTCAATGATTTTCAAGTGGAAGAAGAATGCGCCTCTACCACCAGAGCTAAGGGTGGGGGACTGGCTGGGGGAATGGAACCACGAAAAAATCAGTGGAAAAATTACAAGGTGCATGAAACTTGCTACATTTGTTGCACAAATTGCGGTGTTTCCTTTGTCAACTGGATGATTACAATAAGGTGCATTGTTCAGCTTCACCGCCAGCGGCCCAAAGAGCTACATGATCAAGTGGAAAGAGCCAGCTTCTGGTGATGAGCACACCGAAATCAAGTACAAGGGGCTCACTCTGAAGAAGAGCAATGCATTCACCCCTGACAGATTCATGAGAATGGTGCTGAATGATGGGCAAGTTGGCAATGGGGACGACCAAATCATCATTGCCGACCCCAATTTAATTAGAAGGAGCCTGCAGAATGTTAGGATTTATGTAAAAGATTCCGCGTTCAAAACCCTGCAGGTTACCAGTGGCTATAAGCGTTACTTTCTCCCAGGAAATATCACTGATCCAAATAGGAATGTTG
>JAAEPI010000627.1 GCA_024232835.1 Cytophagales bacterium | reverse complement strand
GATTCGGTATGGAAAGATATTTCCAATCATGAATATTATTCAGACAGTACTCATCAATGTACGGATACACATTGTCTTTGTAAACTAACTTTGAACCAAGCGCTTCGGATTCAAGGGAATTGTCGGCATAAGCGGTCACACCGTCGTAGCTGAATCGCTTCCAAGCCTCCAATTGGCAAAGGGCCATTAATTCGCCGCTGTTTAAATAGTCTTTCAAAGGAATTTGCTTTAGTCTGGAAGCAAATCCATAAATGTGCGCAAAGACCGGCACTCTGTCTGTCAGCTTAAAATTGACAGCGGCTTTTATACGATCAAGCGATTTCATAATTCATAAATTTTCTATGTAATGAAGGCCGTCAAAGGCCGTATCAGCCACAAAATCTGCATTGATAAACTCGGCATTGGATTGTTTAACAGCGGCCCCGCCGGCAAGAATCTTCACGTTATGAAGCCCTTTAGCCGCTGCAATTCTTTTGACCTCTTTGATATGAGAAATAGCTGTGGTGATCAAACTTGATACACCGATAAAATCAGCTTGATTATCAATCGCTGCCAAGACAAGCTCATCGGGTTCTACGTTCTTTCCCAGATCAATAACCTGATAGCCATAAGATTTCATTACCATTGCAAAAATGTTTTTTCCGATCTCATGCACATCCCCTTTGATAGTCCCCAGAATGATCTTTTTCTTCGGAAATGAATCAGTATTGAGCGATGCATCATTTTTTATGATTCCCTCAGCACAAAGACAGTCGATAACATCCATCGCAGCCCTTCCGGCCAACATCAACTCCAAAAGACAAAACTCTTGAATGGTGCATTTCCGGTCAAGATATTCCATAGCTTTTGTCACGCCATCGGTTATAATCTCTTCAGGCTTAACACCGCTATTGATAAGATCGTTAGCGATTGTTACGGCATCTTCATTTTCACCG
>JAAEPI010000626.1 GCA_024232835.1 Cytophagales bacterium | reverse complement strand
GCCTCTGTAAGACTCCCGTAATCCGAAGCGATAGCAAATATAGTTTCTTTCAATAAATGGTTATCAATGCACAGATTAGGTAACGAGTAATTATCCTTCTGTTTCACAAACACTACTGGCGGTTTGTTTCCAAGTGATTCATGGGGACGAACATTATTGTCATCCCAGATCCATTGCTGAGTCTGATCTCTCACTTGATTGAGATTCATGAATAAATGTGCATTCAGCACCTCTCTACGATACGTACCATTGAACCTTTCAATGAGCACATTCTGGGTAGGTTTTCCTGACTGGATAAAACAAAGCTTGATACGATGTTTCCTTGCCCATGCCTCGAAGACTATTGAGGTAAATTCAGGTCCATTATCTACTCGAATAACTTCTGGCTTACCTCTCCACTCAATGAGTCTGTCTATCTTTCCGATTACCATTCTGTCCACATCTGAAGCAGGGCAACCCAAAGCTTCTGCCAAACGATACTTGAATCGGGCTGAATCAAGTGCACCTCCCATCCCGATGATTCTGTTCTTTGCCAAGACCTGTTGCCTTATGCGCCAAATACGTCATTGTATCCATTGGATTAGAAACTGCGATGATGATCTCAGCCTCGATTCGTGTCTCACGCACCGAAATTTATCTTGTCCCTCTCCCGCACCGGAATTAAAAAGAGAACCCCGAAGCAGACACCAGTGGGTTGGAAGCGGAGATAGATCAGTTGGTGTATGAGCTGTATGGCCTTACCGAAGAAGAAATAGAAATAATAAACCTATAAGGTTTTAAAAACCTTATAGGTTTGAGGTTTGGGAGGGTTTTTAAAACCTTATAGGTTTGGAAAATAAGAAGAGATGAAAGGCCTGGGAAAATTTGAACCCGACAGCTACTACCACATCGTAAATCATGCCGTAGGAAGTGAAAATCTTTTTCGCACAGACGAAAACTACCGTTATTTTCTAAGCCGGTATGCACAGTATATGCCATCGGTATGGAGTACACTTTGCTACTGTTTAATGCCCAATCACATTCATTTTTTAGTTCATACCCATAGCGAAGAAGTACTTACTCAACATCCCAAATACAAGGGAGACTTTCATAAGTTGGTCATGCAGAATCTCAGTAATTTGCTCAATGCCTATGCCAAAGCCTACAATAAAATGTATGACCGGAAAGGAGGACTATGGATTGACTACACCAAAAGATTTCAGGTCCAAACAGACAATTATCTAACAGCTACCATTAATTATATCCATCAAAACCCAGTTAAACACGGGTTTACTCAACACCTTGAAGATTGGACGCATAGCTCATATTATTCGCATACTTCACAAAAAAACACTTTGTTATCAAGAACGGAGGTCTTAGATTGGTTCGGAGGAATTCATGAGTATGTAAACTTTCATATTCAAAATACCACACAATTAATAGACGATTGGGAATATTGATAGTACACTTAGAAATTGGCGTAGGAATTTCAGCCTCGACTCGTGTCTCACGATCCGAAATTCGCCTTGTCCCTCTAAAGCCACTAGCCACATGGGAAAGTGACCTTCGATGCATCGAAGTAGGCTAACTTTCATCCCATGAAAAAGTTAATAACAGTTATGGTTTCAGCAAATCTTTCCACTCGTAAACAGTGATGGCTATGAATTGTGGATGTTCGGTTGCGATCACTTTTCAAGATACTGGATTTTTGATTATGTTACTTGCTGGTGAGAATACCAACAAGGGTGGGAAAAGGCCGAACTGACTTTCATGCTCATTTTTTAATCTTTAAAATTTAATCGTATTATGAAAAAATTAATGTATACCATCGGATTAGTTATTCTTTCTTCCGTTTTGTTTTCTTGTAAAGAAGAATTGGTTAATCCTATTGATGAGGTTGAAACAGAGGTTTCGACAGAAGAAAGTACTGAGGGTGTCGATCCGGATGAAGATGGTGGATCAAAAAAAATGGAATGAGTTAGTGACCATGAGCAAAAAGAGAGTATAATCAGTTTACTCTCTTTTTTTTTGGTTTCACTTCCTGTATGTGTTAAAATAGCACAATGAAGCCTGAAAACAACCTATTACTCACATTCTCTAGACTCATCGTCTTTATTGGATTTTTCCTCATTTTATTCAAGAGCTTTTCTCAAAACAATCACCCACTAATTAAATATTACGATGGAAAACTGAAGCTCAACGATAATGAAGTTGATTCATTGGTTGACCAAATCATAGAAGAGCGTCATTCTGACTACCTCTTGGCATTGGCCTTTTATCAAAAAGGTGTGCTTCAAAGCAAAAAAGGAAAAGATATTGGCGCCATTAATAATTATGATTCAGCACTCGTACATTTACATCAGGCGGATACAACCGATAATTATTTGCTAAGTGCTTTATGGAGAAATCAGGGTGCAATTTTACATAATTACAAACTGTACAAAGAAGCTGTAATGCTTTATGAAAAAGCACTGGAGCCATCCTATGAATACAGTACAAAAAGAGGAATAAGCACTAATTACAATATTGGACTAGCCATGATCCAATATGATCCTGAAAAAGCACTTCGCCTATTCTTTAAGTTGCAGGATCAAGCAAAGGGGGACTCCAAACGACAAGCCAGAATTTATAACCAACTGGGCCTTTTTCAAAAGCATATAAAACAATATGACAAAGCGGTAATCTATTTCAAAAAAGGATTGAAACTTGGTGTCTCAGGAAGAACAAAAGCCGACCTTTTGCAAAACATCTCAGACGTGTACTATCATCTGGAAGATTATTTGAATCAAGAGCGTTTCTTACTTCAAACCCTTCAAATACCTGAATCGAACAGATTTATTGCATTGATGGACTTAGGGGAATGCTACCTCTTGCAGGGGCGACATCAGGAAGCCAGAACAATCTTGCTGGAAGCCGAAGAAATCTACGACGAACAACCATTGAAGCTAGATTACATCAAGATGATGAAGACCCTTGCGATGAAAAATATGCTAGTTGCCGTTGAAGCCGAGCAACAAGCACAAGATCAGCAGAAGATCAGCGGACAAAAGATATTCACCCTGTCCATTTTACTTGCTGTAGCTGGTGTGTTGCTGGTCTACATTTATATCAAAAGACATTTCATCAGACGGAAACTAACCACCATAATCAACAGCCTTCATTGGAACGGCTAAACCTGCTCCCTCAGCCTCGGTTCGTGTCTCACGCACCGAAATTCGCCTCGCTCATTAGTCCACTCCCCTTTGCTCATACCTAAATTTCTCTGATCTCAACCCTCACCACCTCCTTGGTTTCCTCCCCCACCTTGTACCGATCATCCACACGATAACCCCCGATCCACATAATTTTAGAACCACTATCAAAAATCGGAATCTTGCTTTTGAAGGTTAGAGGGATCTTATTATCAATCATAAAATCACTCACCATTTTCTTGCCTGTCATCCCCAGAGGAATAAACCAGTCTCCCTCTTGCCAGAAACGCACAGTAATTGGGATAATGGCTTTCGACGCATCGAAGTGAGCCACTTGCTCATCTCCAAAAACCGCATCTTCGGGGTTGACCATATTCACCGTAATTTTCCAGTTACCCCAAACAAACGTTTCTTCAGGTTTTGTTATTTCCAGAGGCTCACTTACCAGGTTTTCATTTTTAGTAAATATCAACTGATCCCGATCATAGAGAATGGTGTGAGAAGTGGTCAGGAAAACTTTTCCTGATTCATGTCCCTCTCCGATCTCACAGGCTAGCGAGTAGCTTACTCCAAATGGACGAAGCAATTCAGAAAGAATCACTAAATGTCCAGCTGATCCATCAAACCAAAGCATATTGAGCCGCTCTTCTCCTTCTGTATTGAAATTCTCATTTCGAATGGTGTTTACCATTTCCTGAATTAGCTCATTCGCTCCGCAAATTCGATCACTCGTTGATTTGAATGTCTCAAGCAGTGAAGGGTTAATGTTCCGAAGCAGAGGCACCACTTCATTCCGAATAAAATTGCGCTGGTATTTGGAGTCTGCGTTGCTAGTATCCTCTCTCCATTTCAAATCACGTTCTTTGGCATAAGCCAAAATTTCTTCTTTGGTAATCTCGATTAGCGGACGAATTAACCTTTCATTTACAGCGGGAATTCCAGCCAGTCCTCTAATCCCTGTACCCTTGGTCAGATTTAAAAGAACTGTCTCAAGTGAATCATTCAAATGATGAGCTGTCGCAATTTTTTGGTAATTATGTTCTTCCAACAATTCCTCAAACCAACTGTAGCGTAGCTCCCTGGCAGCCATTTGAATTGAAATTCCCTGCTGGTCAGCCACACCTGCAGTATTCACCCTCCTAGCATGGCAAACTACACCATTTGATTCACACCAATCCTTAACGAACTGCTCGTCCTTATCGGAAGCTTCACCTCTCAGTTGGAAATTCGTATGAGCCACAGCAACGTCGTGTGCTAGCTCTTTGAGCAAATGGACAAGAACTATTGAATCTACTCCCCCACTCACCGCAACCAGAATTTTTTGTGTGGTGTTAGCTAGTTTTTTATTTTCAATAAATGCCCGTACTCTTTCAATCATTTTCTACACCGATGCGTTATAGCTCTGGTCTTGACTAAGTTTGCAAAACAATGGGAAAGGTAGGACATATCGTAATTTTCTTTGGGCTGGTTATGACGATCCCTTTGATCGCTCAGGGCCAGGACAAGGTTAAATACACAGCTGAGGGAAGTATGGACGTATTCAAATTGAAGGGAGAAAAAGTTCAGCGACTGATCGAGAAAGTAGTTTTCACACAAAAGACCACAACGATATATTGCGACAGTGCCTTTTTCTATCGAAAACGTAACTCCATGGAAGCCTTTGGGCGAGTACGAATTGTTGATGATTCAGTGACCATTACGGCTCGGAATTTATATTACAATGGCAATACCAGAAAGGCGGAGCTTCGGAATAAGGTGGTTTATACCAAAGGAGTGATGCGCCTTACGACAGACAATTTGGACTATGATATGGAGTCCGAAATCTCACATTACTTCGATGGAGGAAAGTTGAAAGACACGACAAATACGCTCACAAGTCAAACGGGTAATTTCTATGCCAAGCAGAATTACGCCACCTTCAAAACCAATGTAGTATTGACCGCTCCAGATTATATTCTCAAGAGCAATGATCTGCATTACAATACGAAAACAAAAGTGGCAACTACTCCTGGCGCTACAGAAATCACAACGCCCAATGGAGAATCTAAATTGGACGCAGATGGAGGTGAATTTCGCACCGTAAATGATCAGTCGATTTTTGTAGATGGGAAAGTGGAAACCCCTAACAATTTCCTTGAAGGAGATGACCTGTTTTTTGACAACCTAAAGAAGTACTACAAGGCAGAGGGAAATGTCAAATTGATAGCCAAAAATAAAGACATCATTATTGTTGGTGACGAAGGCTACAACGATGAGGCCAATACGATTAGTAAAATATATGGCAATTCGGTGATGAAAAGAATAATGGAAAATGACACATTATATATAGCCGCTGATACACTCGTATATATCGAAAGTGACATTGATACGCTGAAAAGAATATTGGCTTATAGCAACGTCAAAATGTACAAGCTGAACCTCCAGGGATTGGCAGACTCTGTAGCTTATTTACTTTCTGACTCCATGATTTACATGTACGAGGATCCCATTTTATGGAATCGGGCGAGTCAGATTGAAGGAGACACTATTCGAATAGAAATTTCTGATAATGCCATTAAACGGATGTTCTTGAGGAGAAAATCTTTTTTGGCCTCTCAGGACACACTTCTGAATTTTAATCAAATAAAGGGACGTCACATGACCGCTAATTTCGTTGATGGTGACATTGACAATGTAGACGTGAATGGAAATGGGGAGGTGATCTATTATGCATTGGCAGAGGGTGACTCGATTCTCATGGGGATGAATAGAATTCTTTGTAGTAATCTCAAATTGCAATTTAAGAATAGAAGCTTAAAAAATATACGTGCCTACGTGAAGCCCGAGGCTAGGTTCATACCGCCACATGAGCTGACGGACGATGTGCAGACATTAATCGGTTTTCTCTGGCAAGGTGATGAACGTCCTACCCTTGAGGAAGTATTGAACAGAGCAGAAAATGTGCAAAAACCTATTATTGATGAAATTCCTGACAAAGGAAAACAACCAATATTCTTAGATGAAATGAGACCAGAAGGCCTACAAAAGCCAAAAAAGGTTAAAAAACTTAATATGCGAAAACAATGATTTAGCTACGCTTCTGTTTTAATTCTAACTCCTATACTTTTGCGACCAATTTTCAACAAATGAGGACAATTTCTCGATACACATTACTCGTGCTTACAATTCTGATTCTTGCTTCTTGCAGCAAATTCAGAAAAATACAAAAGAGTCCTGACTGGAGGCTTAAGTACGATGCTGCTTTGGAGTATTACGAAAATGAAAAATACAATAAGGCAACATTGCTTCTAGAGGAAATCCTCCCAATCATTAGGGGCACAAAAGAAGCAGAATTAGGAAATTACTATTTTGCTTATGCCTATTTTCATCAAAAACAGTACATCCTGAGTGCTCATCATTTTGATGAATTTGTTAGGGTTTTTGGTAGAAGTGAGTATGCCATGGAAGCTACTTATTTGCATGCCTATTCTGTTTTCTTGCAATCACCAGAATATAATCTGGATCAAACGAGCACCTATGAAGCTGTTAATGCTTTGCAAGCTTATATGGAGAAATACCCTGCATCGGAGCGGGTTCTTGAAGCGGACAGCCTGATTGGCGACCTTCAGATTAAATTAGAAACAAAGGCCTATTATAATGCAAAACTGTTTCATAAGATCAAACGTTTTAAAGCTGCCCTGGTGATTTTCAATAATTTCCATAAGGACTTTCCTGACTCTGATTTTCGAGAAGAAATAGACTACTTAGCCATAAAAACGACCTATGAATATGCAAGGGTCAGTATCAAAATCAAGCAAGAAGAAAGATTCAGGGAGGCCATTGCCCGGTACGAAGGATTCATAGATAAATACCCACAGAGTGAATTTATTGAAGATGCAGAAGAATTTTTTGTAAAAAGCCGTGAAGAATTAGCTAAATTTGCAGACCAAAATAAAAAAAACACATGAGTACACATAATGCCTCTTTGATTACACGAAACAATGAAGATATTACCCAGCCTACGGATAACATTTATGAGTCACTTGTGATCATAGGGAAAAGAGCGCGCCAAATCAGTAGCACCATCAAAGAGGAGCTTACTGGTAAATTGGCGGAATTTGCTTCTTCAGTAGATAATCTTGAAGAAATTTTTGAGAATAGAGAGCAAATTGAAATTTCAAAATTCTATGAGAGAATGCCAAAACCAAGTACCATGGCTACCGAAGAGTTTCTTGAAGACGAGTTAAACTATCGAATGCCAGAAATTGAAGATTCGGAAGAAAAGGAAACCACACTTTAATCTGATCTGGTCCGATGTTAACGGGCAAAAAAATACTATTAGCGGTCACAGGCTCAATTGCAGCCTACAAGGCCGCTTTTTTTGTGCGCTTACTTGTAAAGTCTGGAGCCGATGTGAAAGTAGTCATGACCAAAGCTGCCAAGGACTTTATTTCACCCCTCACACTGGCTACCCTATCAAAGAATCCGGTTTATTCAGAATATTTCAAAGAGACTACCGGGGAATGGAATAGTCATGTTGAATTAGGCTTGTGGGCTGATTTGATGATTGTTGCTCCCCTTACGGCAAACACCCTGGCAAAACTTGCGAATGGCTATTGCGATAATCTTCTATGTGCTACATACCTATCAGCAAGAGGTCCCGTGATGATTGCCCCTGCAATGGATCTGGACATGTATGAGCACCCAAGCACAAGGGACAATTTGGATAAACTAAAATCCTACGGCAACATTCTGGTTGAAGCAGAGGATGGAGAACTTGCTAGTGGTTTGCATGGTGCAGGTCGTATGGCTGAGCCTGAGCACCTTATAACTCACATACAAGATCACTTTGAAATGCTCTCTTCACTGAAGGGAAAAAAGGTATTAATTACTTCAGGCCCTACTTTCGAAGCAATCGATCCGATTCGCTTCATTGGGAATCACTCAAGTGGGAAAATGGGTGCTGCACTGGCTGAAGCTTTTGTCGCCGCTGGTGCTACGGTTTCCCTAGTCTCCGGCCCTTCAAGAAACTACCCACAGACATCTGACAAAATTCATCTGCATCAGGTACAGTCGGCAAAAGAAATGATGTCAGGTGCCGCTGCTCTATTTGATGATGTAGACATTGCCGTGTTTGCCGCTGCAGTTTCTGATTACGGCCCAAAAGAGTCAGCCACACAGAAAATTAAAAAATCTGGAGGGAGCCTTCATCTTGAGCTTGTTCCTAACCCGGATATTGCCCTTGAGCTAGGTAAGACAAAAACCTCTCAGTTTACGGTGGGGTTTGCTTTGGAAACTAACGATGAAAAAGTGAATGCTAAGGAAAAACTCAAAAAGAAAAATTTCGATCTTATTGTTCTGAACTCATTGAACGATAAGGGAGCAGGATTCTCGCATGATACCAACAAAGTTTCTATCTTCGATAAGGACAATAACGAAGTTAGCCTGGAGTTGAAATCCAAGAAAGATGTCGCTCAGGATATTGTTCGTATTATCTATGACAAAATCAAGATTTGAAATTAACCACTATTATATCGATTATCTGTCTCTTCGGCCTATCTGCTGGATATTCTCAGGAGTTGAATTGTAAAGTCCTGATCGATCATCGACAGATCACGATTTCTGATCCGTCCATTTTTGATGCAATGGAAACAGACATTGCAGAATTTCTAAATAACCGAAAATGGACAAATGACGACTTTCAGGATGACGAACGTATCAATTGTAACTTCTTGATTACCGTCTCTTCAATGCCTTCAATTGGCGTTTTTGAAGCTACGGTTCAGGTGCTTTCTTCACGACCTATTTATGGTACTGAATATGAAACAGTTTTATTGAATTTCGCCGACAGAGACTGGTCTTTCCCATATGTGCAGAGTAAGCCGATGCAGTTCAATGAGAATTCGTTTAAAGACAATCTCAGTTCTCTTTTAGCTTATTATGCCTACATCATTCTGGGAATGGACTATGATTCTTTTTCTGAATTGGGTGGAGGAGAATTTTTCCAAGAAGCCTTCAAAATTGTAAACAATGCGCTGCAGTCCAACTACCCAGGTTGGCAGCAACTCGGAAGCAATCGCAATAGATATTGGTTAGTAGAAAATTTACAAAATGCTTCCCTCCAACCCATTCGATCCGCCATGTATTCTTATCATCGTCTTGGTCTTGACGTGTTCAGAGAAGAACCAGATGAAGCACGCAATGTCATTGCTAAAGCATTACAAAATATTCAACTTGCCAATAGAGCCAGACCAAGATCGATTCTTACAATTAGTTTCATGGATGCAAAGGCCACTGAATTAGCGAATATTTATTCTGCTGGCAGCCCAACTGTTAGAAAGAAAGCATACAACATCCTTACTTCCATAGATCCAAGTAAGACCGATACATTCAAGCCCATGATTGAATAGCGATGATCTCAACATTGACCATCCAGAATTATGCCTTGATAGATGAGTTGGAAATGAAACCGTCCGATAAGCTGAATATCATCACTGGTGAAACGGGCGCTGGAAAGTCTATCATGCTGGGTGCCGTAGGCCTCTTGATCGGAAATCGAAGTGACAGTAAAGTATTGCTTCATGAAGATAGGAAATGCATTGTTGAAGGCTCCTTTGATATCCGAGGATACCAGCTAGAAGAGCTGTTCGCCGAGCAAGAAATTGATTATGATGAAGACTGCATCATTCGGCGCGAGATTAGTACAGCAGGCAAATCCAGAGCGTTCGTAAATGATACCCCTGTAACCCTGCCATTTCTCAAAGCACTGGGTCAGCGACTTTTAGATGTTCATTCGCAGCACGAATCATTAAATCTGGGTGATAAGATTTATCAGCTTAATGTGTTGGATGCATTTGCCGCTCATCAGACCTACATCGACGATTACAAGAAAAATTATCTAGCATTTATTGAACACAAAAAAGCCTATGAAAGGCTGGTTGATATGGCTAGTCAAAGTGCTGAAGATGAGGACTACAAGCAATATCTTCTCAATGAATTGCGTGAGGCCAACCTGGATGGATTGGATCAATCCGGTAGCGAACAAGCCTTGGAGGTTCTGGAAAATGCCGAAGACATCAAGATAAAACTAAGCGAATCACATCAGCTGCTCAATGGTGAGGAGATCTCTGTTCTTCAGAGCTTAGCGGAAGTTCGACATTTACTGTCGACTATTTCAACTTTCTCTGACGACTTGAAATCAATTAGCGATCGATTAGAAAGTCAGCGGCTAGAGATGGACGACTTGAGCAATGAAATACAGGTGCAACTGGATAAAACGGAATTTGATCCAGAGCAAGCCAGCCGGCTTAAAGATCAATTGGATCTACTTTATCGGCTTCAGAAAAAACACACCCTGCAAAACGTGGATCAGCTTGTTGAGCTTAGAGATGAGCTTGAAGCGAACTTAACACTAACCTCTAATCTTGATAAAGAAATCGAAGAGGCAAAAAAGGTAATGGAGGTTGCAGAAAAAGACATGCTGGAAACAGGTGAAATTTTAAGAGAATCGCGGCAATTATCAGCACTTGACTTAGCAGCCGAAATAGAGAAGATTATTCACAAAATTGGAATTGAGAATGGGCATATCGAACTGAAAGTGCATGAAAGCGAACCAACCATAAGAGGGCTGGATAGTGTAGAGATGCATTTTAGTGCGAATAAAGGGATTCCAGTTCAAGAGTTGAGCGAAGTGGCTTCCGGAGGTGAATTCTCAAGATTGATTTTCGCCATTAAGCACTTAATTGCAGGGAAGACCGCCATGCCCACCGTGATTTTTGATGAAATCGATACAGGTGTTTCTGGAGAAGTGGCCTTGCAAATGGTACAGATGATGAAGGAAATGGCCAACAATCACCAAGTTATTGCGATTAGTCATTTGCCACAATTCGCTGCGGGAGGAGATGCCCATTACTTTGTATATAAAGACAACAATTCGGATCGATCAGTGAGTAAAATTCGAAAATTGGAAAGCCAGGATCGAATCACAGAAATTGCCAAAATGATTGGTGGAGATGATCCAACAAACTCAGCCTATACCAGTGCAAAGGAGTTACTGGGAATTAGCTAATTTAGCGAGCTCTAAACCTAACTATACATGTCACACGATCTACTTAAAGGAAAGAAAGGAATAATATTTGGCGCTCTGGATAGCAGCTCTATTGCTTGGAAGGTAGCCGAAAAGGCACACCAGGAAGGTGCGCAATTCACATTGAGCAACGCGCCTATTGCCCTGCGAATGGGTGAAATCGATAAGCTTGCCGAGCAATGCGGGGCAGAAGTTATTCCTGCAGATGCTACTTCTCTTGAAGATTTGGAAAATCTTTTCACCAAATCTGTTGACGTGCTTGGTGGAAAGGTTGACTTTGTTCTACACTCGATAGGTATGAGCCCCAATGTGCGAAAAGGAAGAGCATACAACGATCTTAACTACGATTGGTTTTTGAAATCTCTTGATATTTCTGCCCTGTCTTTTCATAAAGTGATGCAGACAGCCGAAAAACTGGATGCCATCAATGATTGGGGGTCAGTGCTGGGGCTGTCATACATCGCAGCACAAAGAACATTCCCTGATTATTCAGATATGGCTCAGGCCAAGGCGGTTTTAGAGTCAATTGCCAGAAGCTACGGCTACCGATATGGCCGTGATAAGAACATTCGTGTCAATACCATTTCACAATCACCGACAATGACTAGAGCTGGATCAGGTGTGCCAGGATTCAATGCATTTTTGGATTATGCGGATAAGATGTCACCGCTTGGAAATGCAGATGCTGAAAGCTGCGCAGACTATTGCGTTATGATGTTTTCTGATTACAGCCGAATGGTAACCATGCAAAATCTGATGCATGATGGTGGATTTTCAACATCAGGTATTACAGATGCCATTGTTGACGTACTTGATAAAAAGTAGATTAGTTCCTAGTTGTCTTCAATCATCACTTGACGTTATTAGCTAGATTTAAACTAATCTAGTAGTTAACTAGGGTCTGCTGAAAAAGTCTCAGGTGCATTAGATACGAACGAGTGAAGCGATGATGTATAGGCTACTTCGAGCTGAAGCTCGTGAAGTAGATGATGTGCCTGAGACTAACATGAAAAATACCGAAGGTGTATTTCAAAGTGCAGGAAAAATCATCAATTAGTCGTGAAATGTATGCACTTCAACCCT
>JAAEPI010000625.1 GCA_024232835.1 Cytophagales bacterium | reverse complement strand
TATCTAAGGGGCAGGGTGGAGAGAAGGAACGTAGAGCCATGGGAATGCCGTACAATTGGAAACATTATAAAATAAAGTCTGTAGAACTTAACCTTGTTTTCTGAATACAGATTCTGCAATTTGACAGCTTCATCAAGATAGAACTCACTAATTCTGTGACCTGATAAATCAATTCGTTGACAATCAAAATAAGGCATAGAAAAGGGACGTGCAAAATGATATGGACGATCATACAAGTCTTCCGACCACAATAAACCACTTATCCAATTTGGTCTGTACTTGGATTTTTCTATCGCTCTTTTCTTTAGCCCATTAAGTTGGTAGTTCAGTATTTCAATCCTTTCGTTCGTACATCTTAAGTAGAAATCATAAATCATCTTGTCGTGATGATTTCTTGGTTGTTCTTGCGACTTTAAATACTTACGGATTATCGTTTGTTCCTCATACCATTGGATCAATTTGGTCAAACTTTGTAAATCCCCTGTCACCAGTGAGAGAAGTTCTCTGTATGCAATTGAAGGAGGCTTAACTATGCCTAGAATTGTCTGACAAAATTCTTCTGTTTTACTCTTTGGTTTTCGAGAAACCTCATGATTCCCAGTCTTGGTAAGTACTTTAACTTTTGTGGTTCTATCAAGTCCAAAATGTTTCAGTACTTTACCACAAGCTCTCTCTATGGAATCATCAATTGGTTCGAGTGTTCGACTTATAGAGGAAAACTGTTTTAGGATATGAAACAGGAATGTTGTTCGTGTCTGATAATTAAAAACTTCGTCACCGAGTCCCTCAATTAATTGTTGGCTCAGTTCCCTGACATCCATCCATCTTGTTCCAACCTTTTTAAGTTGAATAAGTCTTTTTCTTGGATTCTTGATTGGATTCGCGATGATTACTGTCATTGATTAGTTGCGCATGTACCTGTTCTCCTTTACCATTCTATTGTTGAGGTATCGTGGTTAATAGATTTTGCGTCTATGATATCTTCCTCGTGATAGTTGGTCTCATCTCTCTTGTTCATAGTTCCACGTCTTGCGACAATTAGTTTAAGCTTTCCGCTATAAATAAGTTCAGGCTTTAGAGCAAGGTTCATTCCCTCGTCTGTATATATGGCGCTGGGGTACATAATTCCACCTACTTGAAGGTTATTTTGGTTTATTGCTTCATACACATAGTTGGCAAATGCACAACTGACAATGTATTTGGTATTATCACCATGCGAGTTCCTTGTAAACTCTTTTGAGAACAGGTCTAGGATATTGATATGTCCATCAGTTCCTTCGTTTCGGTACACCTCGGCTAGTTTTCTGAACTCAGTTTCAAGTCCTTCCATTGTACTATTTAATCCTCGAATTTCATCGTTCGATATTATGGTGGCGATTTGAAAATCTTCTTGTACTTCCCAAACACCAGTTGTTATTGTGTCACTTGGTAGCCCAGAGTTCTGCCGTGTTAAAATGCTCGTTTCTACAAATGCAACCACATCGCTATCGGAGCAGTAAAAAATAGATTGAGTTGGCTCGTTTGCTCTGCCAAAGTCTTCGATGTAAAAGAGGTCTTGACGATAAGAGATATCTTCAATGTTACGAAAGAAATCTTCACCCTTGGTATGAGCTCTTGACCTACAAAGTAATCTGCCTTTGGGAACTGTTACTGAAGGGAATGGTATCGAAAGTTTTTCGAGAGTTCTTCGTATATACGTATATGAAATATGATTGCCAGCACTCGCATGTTTCGATACAAGTCTAAAGAATTCTTCAATTGCTTTATTAGTTAGAGGTTCTGCCATGCGTAAATATTCAATTTTGAAGTGGTGACAGGTAACGTCCAGCTATCAGGTGTGTGCCCTCCAGCTTTTAAAGAGCACTAATGTAGCGCAACTACCCAACCCCCACAACTGTAACTACGAAGCACTGCATTCTGAAAGATAAAATCCAGAAAAAAGAAAGCTGATCGTAGCTCAGAAATTTCAGAATGGGTAGTGGAGCGATTTGTTTACTCAGGAGCTTGCAGAAACCACCATGGCAAATGCCTGATCAGCGTCTGTTGTGAGTAGTCTATTTCCTTATCACAATCATTTTATATTTCGTTGCAGTTGCGTGGTTATTTTCCTTATCCTCAAACGTGTAGAAGAAATCCAGTTCAGTTGTTCGTTCGTCAAGTTCTAGGTTAACAACGATGTTGTTGAAAATGTCAATCTTGTTGCCTGAGTTCTGAATGCAAAAGGCGATCAATGTTCCCTGTTTTGATTTCTTTATTATTCGTTCCACGAGCTCGGACTCCTGTTTCAGTTCGGATTTTCGGAAATGAAACATGCTGTCCAATAGGATGAAGTCAAAGTTCGAAAAGTCTTGAAATTCATAAATGTCATTGACCAATCCAGTTAGGTTGAGTTCCTCTGATTCAGCAGTTCGTTCCATTTGTTGGATTCCCACTGCAGAGTTATCAATGCCAGTTACTTCGTGACCAAGTCTGGCCAATGGAATGGCATCACGACCCTGTCCACAACCCAAATCCAAAAGTTTACCCCTTGTTTGGTTGTTCGAGAAGAAGTTGATCAGTTCGGGATAAGCTTCACCGAATAAGTTCTCAGTTAGATAATGTTTGTCATATGCCACTGCCATTCGAAAGAGGTAGGATTACTCACAACGTCTGTGTGTGAGGCGTGTGCTCTCACTTTATAGACAGCACTAAAGTAGTGAAGTCTGCCGTAGCTCACAATGTTTCAAATGGCCATGCGAATCACAAGTCAAATCCTCCGGAATTTGCCGGCGGTAAATTTCTCTTGAGGTGGCCCGGCGGTAGACGAAACGGGCGACTCCCGATGTAGTTTGTAGAAAGCACTCAAGCACATGCCTTCATACATATTGTTGAACGAATCCTCCTTCGTCGGAAGCCAAAGTTTCAGTATGATCAATTGAGTTTCTAGTTTCGTTGAGAATCATTTTCAATTTAAACAATACTTAGTGATGAAAAAAAAGTAACACCATCAT
>JAAEPI010000624.1 GCA_024232835.1 Cytophagales bacterium | reverse complement strand
GGCCGGCTTAAATCAAAGGATTTTAGGCCCATCAGGGAATACTAATCCCATGATGCCCGTACACAACAATTATCCATGCCATAGTGATGATAAATGGGTGTCCATTGCTATATTGACCGATGAGGAATGGAAGGGCTTCTGTCAGGCGGTTGAAGAACCGGATTGGACGCAAAAAGAGGATTTTGCAGATAGTTATAAACGATCATTGCACCGCAAGAAGCTCGACAGTTTTATTGCCAAGTGGACGTCTGACAAAACACCGCATGAAGTTATGGAAATTCTTCAAAAGGCCGGTGTGGCCGCGGCTCCATGCGCTGATACGGAAGATCGCTATTTCGATCCGCATTTTCTAGAACGCGAGATAATTGTCAATGTCGAGCATCCGGCCACCGGCGTGGACTTCATTCCTAAGGTTGTTTGCAATTTCAGAATACCTGACCTATAGGAAAATAATATGGGACTAAAAATGCATTCTAACCAGATTATTTGATCAAATAATACTGCATTTTAATATCAGTACCCGGAAATATGGTTTCCGTTTCATTTAATTTTCCCATTAACTTTTTGACAGCATCGTCATTTCGCAAAGTTGTCATTCGATGAACTCTTACATTTAATATTTTAGCTTTAATATCCGGAATTAGATCCGCTTCTGTATTAAACAATTCCCGAATAATCAGTTTAGCGTCCTGGCCTCTATCAAGAAATTCTTTAAGTATCTGACTCATGGCTGTTTCAGCCCGGTAATCAATCAGTTTTAAAGTATTGAGAAGTAATCTGCTTCCAGACTTGAGTTTTTCAAATTTCTCATTGTCTGGTAAATCCTGAAAATCAACGTGTTTTGAGACAGCAGAGCGCTTTTCTTTGAGTTTTTCAAGCTCATTCTCCATCAAACTGATTTCTTCTATGAGTTCCGTCTTTGCCCTGCTTTGCTTTTTCAATTTTTCCTGATCTACTTCCGGATGTAGTTCCATAGCTCCGAATTTCTTTAGACGTGTATTCAGTTTATTTTGACAGGAACGAATCTTGTAGTCATGATTTTTCCATATCGGATTAACTACCTGGATCGGATCAGAAATCACCTCAGTCATGAACTCTGCAACCTTATCAAAATCATAGTGCTGATGCATATATTTGAAAAAGTTTTCCTGAGCCCATCGGCTAAATAGTGTCTGACCGAAAACTATTTATTACTTTAAAAATTAACTGCTTAGACCACATATCCACCCATGAAAAACACCTCAAAATAGTCTCTTTTCTCATCTTAGCACTTGACATAAAATCTCAACTGATATATATAATCGGAATTTAAATCAGTTGGATGCTTTAATTATAAAGCAAATAAGAAATTTTGCTATCGCACTAATTTTCGGAGGGAAAACTATGCGGAAAGTTATGGATCCTCAAATGACAATCGGAGAAGTCTCAATTGCTGACATTGAGTTCGATTTAAGATCGCGAGATGAAATCCCTAAAATTCTCATCGGACTTCAGGAATTATACTGCGACCGCTCTCTTCGCAAAAATATCTTTGAGGCTCTTAAAGGCTTAACCCCCGAAAATGTCAGTCCGAACAAAGGACGCAAAGGTATGAATCTTTGGACGATACTGGTTCTGGGTGTTCTCCGTCTAGTCAGTAACTGGGATTTCGACAAACTGACAGAAATAGCTAATAACCATATCACTTTACGTCTGTTATTAGGTCATAGTCTGTTTGGAAAGCCATTCCGCTATGCTCTCCAAACCGTTAAAGATAACATTGCTCTGTTCACCCCCGAAATTCTCGACAAAATTAATCAGATCGTAGTAAATCACGGTCATAACATTGTCTTCAAAACTCACGAAGCGGAACTGAAAGGTAGCTGTGATTCTTTTCCTGTTGAAACCGATGTTCATTTCCCCACGGACATCAATCTTCTCTTAGACGCACTCCGGAAGATTATTTTCTTAATCATGACCTTGTGCAAACTGCACGAGATAACCATTTGGCGCAAAGGCATGTTTAATTTTAGGGAGATTAAAAAGTTATTCACCCAAATCAGCAGAATGAAACATTCCTCTTCCAAAAACAAAAAGAGAAGAGAAGAGCGCGAACAGTTAATAATAAAGGCACACAGGCTTTACCTTGACTTAGCTCAGGCTATAATTGATAAAGCTGAAGAAGCTCTTATCACCATCAGTTTAACAGATACTGATATTATCACGGACTTGAAGATCAATGAGATTTATGGTTACATCGCCCATGCTGAACGGCAAATAGATCAGATTCGCCGAAGGGTGATTAAAGGCGAAACGATTCCTCATCATGAGAAAGTATTTTCAATTTTTGAAGAACACACCAAATGGATCTGCAAAGGCAAAGCGGGCGTACGCCAGGAACTGGGCCTTAATGTCTGCGTTGTCAAAGATCAGCACGGATTCATTCTTCACTATCGTGTGATGGAAGATGAATCCGATGTCCTGATCGCTGTTCCGATAATTCGGGAAACGAAAGAACGATTTGAAAATTTTACCAGTTGCTCCTTTGACAAAGGTTTTCACAGTCCCGATAATCAGAAAAAATTAGCTGAAATATTGGAAACTGTCGTTTTGCCTCGCAAGGGTAAGCTGTCGGCCGGTAATCGGGAGATTGAAAACGCTGAGGAGTTCAGAGAAACCAGGCGTAAACATTCGGCAGTCGAATCTTCTATTAACGCACTGGAAAATCATGGCCTTGATCGATGCCCTGATCACGGTATAGAAGGATTTAAACGTTACGTCGGTTTGGCGGTTTCAGCTCGTAATATTCAAATCTTAGGCCATACTGTACAGCAAAAAAAGTTGAAAAAGCAGGAGCGCCTTGAGAAAAAGCAACGCTTGCAGTTGCGCAAAAAGAAGCCTGAAAAACAGAGTCCCCTTAAAAATAAACACTACTGTCAGTTATGCCTGATTCACTAACTGCGGATTAAAAGTCATTATGACTCTTCACCGGACAGGTGCGTCTGATGTCCGATTATTTCTCACCTCCCCTCATTATTTATCTCAATTACTGGTTTAATTAAGTAAATTCTCAAGTTAATTTGATTTTACAAGCTGATATTTTACTTATGAGGAATTTAATCACATCCTAAATTAATGGCCATCTTTTGTAAACTCCTAATTTTCGGTCAGACACTATATATTCAGTTCTATTGCAGTAAAAAATTCTGGGTAATCAAACCAGTCCATGAGCCTGAATTTATCTTCATCATCATACTTTGCGCTTGCGAATTCCCTATCAGTAAATCCGACATAGTTCGATTTTGCACGCGTAAT
>JAAEPI010000623.1 GCA_024232835.1 Cytophagales bacterium | reverse complement strand
GATGGCTATAAATCCTCGAATAAAGATGTACTATCAGGGGTTCCTCAAGGGTCCATATTAGGCCCAATCCTTTTTGTTCTTTTCATTAACGATCTGCCATTAGGTCTCAGTGAGGGAACTGATATTGCTCTATATGCAGATGATACTAAAATTTGGCGTTCTATTACTTCTGAAAGTGATCATAGAGCATTGCAAAATGATATAGACTACCTAAATGAATGGGCAGCTCAAAATAAAATGAAATTTCATCCTCAAAAATGTAAAGTACTATCCATTTGTAATCGAGCCTCGCCTCTGTGGATGCTTCCTTTCATTGCTTTTCATTATTCACTTGGGGAGAATATTCTAGAATATGCTGATTGCGAGAAAGATTTAGGTGTATATGTGTATCCTAACTTTAATTTTAATGATCATTGTGAGCATTTAATATCTAAAGCGAGCCAGCAACTTGGACTGGTACGACGTACATGCCATTTCGTTAAAGATGTCAGAAGAAGAAGGGTGCTCTACTTGACTTTAATTAGAAGTCAATTCGAGCACTGTTCTCCTATCTGGCGCCCTAATAGTAAAACTATGACGGAACGATTCGAAAATTTTCAGAAAAAGTGTATTAAATGGATCCTATCAGAACAAGAAATCTCCTACGAGTCACGTGGTGTTTACATTAGAAAATGTCGGCAGGTTAATATCCTCCCCCTCTCTCAAAGGTTTATATTAAATGATCTTGTGTTATTTCATAAAGTTGTATACAAAACTATCCCTGTTAATCTTCCAACTTACTTGACCTATTTTACAGGTCATAGTAGACTCCGTTCCTCTCACCTGGATGAACTTAGTCTTGTCTCTAGTCTCATACCTAGAAACTTTTCTGCTACCATACTAGAAAAATCCTTCTTTTACCGTACCCATATGATATGGAATTCGATCCCTCTTGAGATACGTAGATCAGAAAGTATATCAGAATTTAAATCTAATCTAGAGTCCCACCTGTGGGACTTAATGCTTACGAGCGACAATGGAGAGAGGGTGGATATTGGTTAATATCCTTCTGTCTTACTATTTTATTGGTTGTAGTGGGTGTTTGCTTGGCAAATAGGTATCATTTGAT
>JAAEPI010000622.1 GCA_024232835.1 Cytophagales bacterium | reverse complement strand
TGCCCCAACACTGAAAAACGAAAAGAAAATAAAGCACGAAAACACAAATAACTAAGCATTCGTGTGGCCGATAGGCCGAAACATGAATGCAGTGTTGATCGTAGGTGTCGATGCTCATTGGGGTTTGCCCTCGGATAGATGGTGATGGTGGAGTCCATCTGGTATAGAATTCTCAGCTCATCAAACAAACGTAAAGGAACATAATCCGAAATTACCTCCCCAACAACCCACTCAGCGCCTTTGCTCCGCCTACCTTGTTCATGGACTTCATCATTTTGCGCATTTGTTCAAATTGCTTGAGTAGCTGATTTACTTCCTGCACACTCGTGCCACTGCCATTTGCTATTCTGATTTTTCGGCTACCGTTGATCACCTCCGGATTTGATCGTTCTTTGGGTGACATGGATTTGATCATCGATTCGATGGGTACTAGCGTATCATCATCAATGTCTATGTCTTTCATGGCTTTGCCTACTCCCGGGATCATGCCGATAAGATCTTTCATGTTTCCCATCTTCTTCATCTGCTCCATTTGCTTAAGGAAATCATCAAAATCAAACTTGTTCTGCTTGATTTTTTTGTTGATTCGGCGAGACTCCTCTTCATCAAAGGCATCCTGAGCCTTCTCTACCAAGGACACTACATCCCCCATTCCAAGGATTCTACTGGCCATTCGATCAGGATGAAATAAATCCAAAGCCTCCATCTTCTCCCCTGTGCTAATAAACTTAATGGGTTTCTCCACTTCCTTTCGAATCGAAAGCGCAGCACCACCACGCGTGTCACCATCCAGCTTGGTGAGCACGACTCCATCAAAATTCAGTCGTTCGTTGAAGGTCTTGGCTGTATTCACCGCATCCTGCCCTGTCATTGCGTCCACTACAAAAAGTGTCTCTGCTGGATTGAGTGCTTTCTTAAGGTCTTCGATCTCACCCATCATCTGCTCATCCACAGCCAAACGTCCGGCTGTATCAATGATCAGTGATCGCTTGCCATTGTCCTTGGCGTATTTAAGTGCATTTTTAGCAATCTTAACTGCATCTTTATTGTCGGGCTCAGCATAGACTTCCACACCGATTTGTTCTCCCAGCACTTTCAACTGATCTATCGCTGCAGGTCTGTAGATGTCACAAGCCGCCAATAAAACCGTTCGGCCTTGCTTCTTAAAATTGGCGGCCAGCTTACCAGAGAAAGTCGTTTTACCAGAACCCTGCAATCCGGATATTAGAATGGTATTAGGATTTCCATCCATGTTAACGGGTACATTCTCATCACCCATCAACTTCGTTAGCTCCTCTGATACAATCTTGGTCAACAACTGACCTGGAGACACGGAGATCAGTACATCCCTCCCTAGTGCCTCCTCTCTAATCGTGTCCGTCACCTCCTTGGCAACTTTGTAATTAACATCGGCATCCACCAACGCTCGACGAATTTCCTTCACCGTGGTGGCTACATTTATTTCGGTGATGCTCCCCTGCCCTTTGAGGTTTTTAAATGCGCGATCAAGCTTTACACTCAGATTATCAAACATGTAATTCTATTTTGGAATGCAAACTTAAAAAATTTAGCAGTTCAATAGTTCAAAGAAGTATCGCAACCTTTTAAAAATTCCAGAGTTTAAGTAGCTACCTTGTATTACACAATAATAAAACTAATGAAAAAAATAACACTATTACTTACTATGGCTGCCCTTGCCCTTTCGCCCGCACAGGCGCAAGAACGAATGACGGAAAACGATATCGTTGGTTCATGGAAGATGATAATCGACCTGGATCAGGTGATAGAAGAAATAGAAGAAGAGGCTGATGAATCAGAAACACTTCTTGCTCAGGTAATTCTAGAATCGGTTTCAGGAATCGTAGAAGGTGTAATGGACAATATAGACATATACATGGATTTTGAAAGAGGCGGAGATTTGACCATTCTTGCTGAGGCATTCGATGATATCGACGATGAGGAAGAGTCTGAATGGTACATCAAATACAACCGCTTGTACATTGAAGATGTCGATAGTTTTGACTCAGACGATGATGACTACTGGGTGTTGAAAGATGGTGTGCTGTATCTGGAAGGCGATGATGATGACGATGTTACCATATATATGATACGCGTGGACGACTAAACTTACCACTTTGGGATTTAGACAAAAAAGGCTGGAAAATTCCAGCCTTTCTTTATTTCATTAAAGTAGCCTGCCACATTGAGGCCCTCGAAATGTGATTTCCTAATTACTTGTTTTGTACCAAAAAGGCACACTTGCAAAGTCAGTTACCGATTTGGTGGAATCGTCCTGAATCTTTTTCACCTTCAGCAAATTCTCTCCTTCAAGAAAGGCATCAGTTGGAATAGTTGTTAAGAGCCCTTTTTGTTCCTTCGCTGGATGCACGTAGAAATGGTAATTTAAATCCTGATAAACAGAATCATTTATGGAAATTTGATAGATCGAGCTTTGGCAATCCAATAATTTTTCAAAATTCTCATCCGAATAATCTGATCCGCCAATGCTAACATTTCCATCGACTGCCTTAAATGAAAGTTTCCAATTCAACCCATCATCTTTAAGAGGAACAAAGTCTTCGCACTGCCCTTTGATTAGAGAATTATCTGCCGCATCATATCTCAGGAAGACCTGAAAGTGAGGACGATCATAAAAACTGGAAGCAATACTAATTTTGCCTATGTAATCATCTTCAGGCCGCTGGTCATCATAGCTATTCAAAGGAGCAAAATATTCGTTGGTTCGATTGGGGAAATACTGATGTTGATCAAATTCAAACATCACTAAAAAAAACATAATCAGCCCGGCAAAAGCATAAACCAAGCGGATTTTTTTCTTCGAAAACTTACTAATCATATAATAGTAAATACTCCGACTCAAAGAGGACAATGTAATGACATTATAAAATCTATAAAAAGGGTAATAAATTTTTGAGAACCACTTAATTCGTTTGAAAAACCCAAGAGTGAAATAATCAATCATGTAGATGAGTCCTGAGAGCATCAGCGTGAGCATAATAACCAACGATCCATAACTGATAGCAACAGTCGCAGCAGGAAATAATTCAACGAGTGAGTTGAAAAATACAGCAATTGCACCAATGAATAACAAGTACAACCCAAAGGCCATCAAAATAGAAATAACCAGAAAGGCAAAGGCGAAAATTACACTACAAATTTCATCAAGCTTTATAACCAACTGGTCAAGACTAATTACTTTCTCTTTTAACTTTTTGGTGAAAAACTCACTATAATTAAATGTAGAAAAATCGACACTTGACTGTACAGATCGTAATCCTATCGTACCAATCCAAAACCCACGAAGCATTAAATGCCCAATCAGACAGGCAGTCAATGCCTGAAGAGACTGATGAACCAGCGCAAGAAATAGGAAAATAAATCCCAATGTACTGGAGGATGCATTGTAATTGAATTGGACTTCTGTAAGGAAGGCATCAAATTCGCCAGTTGCCATAATAAGCAAGAAAATGGTGAAGGCCGAAACCAATAATTCGAGTTGCCAACTCTCTCGCTCCAATTTCTTTAGCCAATCGCTAATCTGGTCTTTAGGTATGTTGCTCATGGCAGCTACTTTTCATTAAAACTAATTGATTCTAAGAAAAGAAAGTTACCGCAACATCCCCTTGATATCTGCAGGAGAATAATTCACAGACTTGAGGGTTTTATTATCTCCTTTTCGATAAACCAGATATTTTCCATCCTCCACTTTGAAATAAGCTTCTGTCCCATCTCTATCTTTATAGTGTCGGATTGTAGCCTCCGCCTCTTCTAAGGAGTTACAAGCTTTGCTCATATTCGAACGCTGTACTTCGTTGAACAGATCAGCAAATTTCTCACCCAGACCAAATTCTAACACAGCTCCTGACAATACATATTGAATATCACAAAGTGCATCGGCAATTTCCACCATGTCATTATCAGCAATGGCTTCCTTGAGCTCGTTTAACTCCTCAGCTATCAATGACACTCGGAGTTCACAACGCTCTGTTGATGGAATTTGTGGTGAATCAAGAATCGGATGCTTAAAAGTCCTATGAAAGTCAGCAACTTGGTTTAATGGATCAATTGGGTTCATGAATCGGTCTGGTTAATTTGATCTGGCTTTGCCAGTATTTCTTTACGTATTGCTTTTGATAAAAAGTAACAGAATCCACCTGCGATTATAGTAAGGTTCAAGATCATACTTATGATAGACAGAGTACTCATTTCTTTACAATTTTTTTGTAGATATAGCTATTTAGAAGAATCCCAATCAAAATTACGATAACCCATTGTGTGACAATGGAGGCATTACTATAAACGTCAATCATATTCCAACTTCCGCTTTCATCGAACCAAGGATTGGAACTATATCCTTGTGACATCCACCAATATATAAGGAATACAGCAAGAGGAATATTTAGCCATATAAGCAATCGAAAGTATAGATTTGACACCTCCATGTCTGAGTCGATATCTATCAGATCGGTCTTGAATTTCAAAGCGCCAGTCTTGGCAACTGCGAACAAAATGAATAGCCCGGATACTATTAGCCCCACCCCCCAAACCCAGTCTTGATTAGAAAAAAAATCAAGCGACCAAGCAGATGGGAAACCGAAGACAAGAAATATAATTATCACCAACGAAAAAGCCCGCTTTCGTGTCAATCCAAAATCTCCCAGATTCCTCTGTAATAACTCAACCATAGGAAGAAATGAGCTAAACGCTGCAATAGACAAAGCCAAAAAGAAAACAATTGAAAGAATTTCCCCTGCTGGCAACTGACTAAATAGCATAGGGATCACCGTAAATGTCAGCGCTTGATTACCACTTTGCAAATAAGAGATGGCTTCCGCTTCCGTAGGTGCCAAAGCAAACACCGCTGGCAAGATTGCCATGCCTGCCAATAATGAAGCAGAATTATTTCCAAATGCCCCGATAAAGGTATTCAGCGTTACATCTTCATTACTTCGCGTATAAGATGAGAGTGTCATCATCAATCCCCACCCTGCGCCTGTAGACCAGGCGGATTGTGAAAGTGCCTCTATCCAGATTGTGGGATTTTTGAAATCCGCCCATCGAATAGCGAACATATAGTCCAAGCCTTTTATCCCGTTTGGCATATTCAGCACCACGATTGTGATCACTATCAGTAGAACAAACAAACTAGGAATAAGCACTTCATTGGCTTTTTCCAGGCCATTTCTCACGCCCTTCACAAGCAATAGAACCCCACCAATCACGACTACAGCAAAGACAGCCACAGTTATCCAATTGCCAGTAGACATAGCCGTCCAAAAGGTATCGAGGTAGGCAGGATCAGAAGCTAGCTTTTGGTCAAGCGTTTCGCCACCGCTCCAGGTATTGGCTGCACTGAAAACTGAAAACCCCAAATATCGAACGGCCCAGGCAGTTACCACAGAATAATAGAATGCAATGCCCAATGTGCACACAGTAATAAAAACGCCCATGAAGGTGTACTTCTTACCAGCGAGTTTACCAAAAGAGCCGATTACCCCACTTTTGAATTTTTTGCCAATAGCAAATTCAGAAAGGAGGAGTGGAATAGACCAGATAAAAAGAAAGAGAATCCATAGGACGATAAAAGAGCCTCCATACTGCCCTGCAAGACGAGGAAATCTCCAAAGGTTACCTGCTCCTATGGCCATGCCCAACGAGGCAAGTATTATTCCCCAGCGATTACTGAATTGTTCTGTTTTCGACATGTGCTGCTAAAGTAGCAACTTTACGTCATTGCGAGCACAGCGACGGAATCTTACAAAAAACAAGATTGCTTTTTCACTTCATTGCATTTCGTTCATCGCAATGACAAGGAAATCTATCGCCCTATTTAGGGTCTGCTGAAAAACACTTAACAAATTGATTATCAAAGAATAGGATAGCT
>JAAEPI010000621.1 GCA_024232835.1 Cytophagales bacterium | reverse complement strand
GAATTGACAACATCTTCTTGTGTTGGAAGACTTCCTTCACTTCCGTTGATCATAGCATCTATTATCACTTCCATGGGAAATGAATTCCAAGCCTTTAGTACATCAATTCCAAAAGAATAAAAACAAGGAAGTTTTTCTTCCTTTCCATAACAATCCAAGCTTTTATCGAAGTATGTCAGTAAATCACTGTATTCATTTATGGCTGGTGCCCCCACAAATAGTAAATGTAGTGACGATATGAACTTTGCGGGGAAAGTTACTTCTTCGGACAATTTTTTCATTACCGTTTTGTCCTCGAACCATTCTTTGAATTGCTGGATGATTACTTGAGCAGCATCGAAGTTTTTGTATAGATCCAATACGTCGACATAGGTTCTCGATTTCCCATGTTGAAGACTCGTAGTGACTTTGTTCACTGCCTTCGGTTTAGTTGATTTCGAACGTTTTCGGTTCCCTCCTCCTCGACCACCTCTGCTTGGCATATTTGTGTTAATTCGCAAATTTGACGCTTGAGCACCGTATTCTCT
>JAAEPI010000620.1 GCA_024232835.1 Cytophagales bacterium | reverse complement strand
GAGTCTTTAACTCGTTCATCAATCCAAGATTCAATCTCGGAAGCTAGCCAGCCAACAGAATTGCTGCCAATCCGAATCTGCTTGGGAAAAGTACCTTTGGGTATTCGCTCGTAAATTGTGCTTCTGGATAAGCCAGTAATCTGGCGGACCCTAGGTAAGCGATAAATCAAGTCATTCATATCAATCTCTCGTTCAAGTTTGCGGACCATCTGGGATGGGCTTGGAACGGAATAATAGAGACTGGAATACGTGATTACACTGTTGTCATGGTGACAAGTCAGGGCTGACAGGTCGGATTCTATTGAGCTAAGCTTTTGACTTTAATGCCAAATAAATTGACAGAAATAAATCGAGTTAGGTGTATGGGATAAGGTTGTCAGACTAGAGATCGTAGTAGCCAATTATCAAGTCAGCAACTACATCTTTGAATCTGTCATTGTGATGTTTTGGTTTGTTATCAGGGTCGTTTTTTATCCATTCCATTATGACTTTCTTGATTTGGTAAGATTTATCTTTCTTGGTATATAAAGTGCTGTTGCCGTAAGAATTAATTACCTCGATTATAGGAGTGAGCACCTTTAGCATTTCTGGTGTTATTTGTGGCTCTGGTAGATTTTTTTTGCTCGACTCATAATGGAGTAATATTTCCTCAGGAATTGGCACCTGCTTTGATTTAAGAAGCCGGATGAAAGCGTCTTGTGGCTTTTTGGTAGGGTTGTCATCATTTGTCAAAGACTCCCAATCTGCATTTTCAAAAATGCCTAGCAAGTCATTCGGGCGAAGAAAATCTTGCTGGCGATCGGTTCTTTTTAAAGGTTTTTTAAACCGCTTATCATTAGTAACAGTTATCTTTTCTAAAGGGATAAAGGAGCAAAAGAGACAGGCTGCCTCATAGAAAGACCACTTGTCTCTGAGTAACCAAGGTTTAATAAATAGAAAAACTTTATCACTCGGGAAGTAATATTCTTCACTAGGGGAGGTGGAAGAAAACCTATTTATTAATTCGTTATTTTCCATGTTTTCAACCTGCTTTATTGATTGGAATTACGCCTGCTTTGCTCGAAGGGGTTAAACAGAAAACAGCCCACATTTGCATTAGTTTCCTTCGTTTATCGAAAAGGTCTGATCTGAAATAGGCTTCCTCGGTCTTATCTTTGCGGGAATGGGCGAGGGCCGCTTCGGCAACTTCTCGTGGGTAGTTGGTCTGCTCCGCACACCAATCTCTAAATGATGACCTCATCCCATGTATAGTTAGTTTTGAATTCTTCGTCTTAACCAGTTTCATCAAAGAGGCTTCGCTGATCGGGCGGCCACTTTGTAGGCCTGGGAATATCAATCCATCTTTTCGTTTATATGATTTCATTTCATCGAGAACTTTCAAGGCTTCATCGCTGAGAGGGACTCGATGTAGCCGTCCGGCCTTCATTCGTTCTTCGGGGATAGACCAAAGGTCTTTGTTGATCTCTTCCCAATACGCATTTCGAGCTTCTCCGCTACGTGTGGCTGTGAGAATAGTGAAAGCCAAGGCTTTTGCGGTTACCGAATCAATTTTGCGTATAGATTGAAAGAAAGTTGGCAATTCCTGATAGTTCAGTGCCTCATGATGTTTTACCTTCTGCACCTTGGTTCGTTTAGGTAACAGTTTTTCCAAGTGACCACGCCAACGAGCCGGGTTTTCCTTTTCCCTATAGCCCCTAGCGCTTGCCCAATCCAGAATGGCTTCAATTCTTTGACGAACCCTTGAGGCCGTTTCTGTCTTTTTATGCCAGATAGGCTGACGTACTTTCATAATCAAGGTTATATCCACCGCCTTGGCTGAGATATCTTCAAGGGTAGGGTAGGCATAGGTTTTCATGGTGTTTCGCCATTGAGATTCATGCTTGCAGTTTTTCCAGCCGGATTTGTGGGCATCAATATAGG
>JAAEPI010000619.1 GCA_024232835.1 Cytophagales bacterium | reverse complement strand
GGCTCCCTTGGTCCGAGTTGATGATTTCTGGCTTGCCATATTTGCTAATCGCACGTTTGAACAAACCCAAAGAATTATCTGGATCCCATGTATTAAACACGTCCCAAGCCACCACATAACGGCTGTACGAATCAATAATCGCTACAAGATACATAAACCCCTGTGCCATGGGAATGTATACGATATCAATTGCCCATACCTGATTAGGTCGGTTTATTTCTAACCCTCTTAGCAGGTAGGGACGAATGTATTTTGCAAGTCCTAACTTACTAAGGTTTCGCTTGGGATAGATGGCCATAATCCCCATTAGCCGTAGCAGTCTTTGAACCCGTTTATAGTTGGCACTGATTTGTTTTTCATTGAAGAGAAAATCCTGCATCTGCAAAATCCCATGTGTTGGATGCTTTATATGATGCTCATCCATCAGGCGCATGATCCTTAAGTTTTCATCACTTTCTCCCACTGGATAGTAATAGATACTACTACGACTTATTCCCACAAGGTTACATTGCTTTCGTATACTTAACTTCTCTTTATGAGAGATATACTCCATTAATTCACTCATAATTCGGCCTCTTCTGATTTTTTTTTAGCCATTCCATTTCCAATTTGCCTATTTTGGCGAAAAGTTTTTTACGCTCCGATTCAAAATTTTTCTCAGGTGCTTTAGTCTCAAAAATCTCTGTTGACCTGGATACAAACTCCTGCTTCCACTTTTGAATCTGGTTGGGATGAATATCATATTGCTCTGAAAGTTCAGATAATGTCATATGCTCTTTGAGCGCCTTAATGGCAACCTTCGCCTTACAGGCGGCCGTAAATTTCCTTCGTATTT
>JAAEPI010000618.1 GCA_024232835.1 Cytophagales bacterium | reverse complement strand
TGTAAAAATTGTGTCTGAAGAGCACGGTATTCTTGAACTCGGTGAAACACCCCAATATGTTGCTCTTCTTGATGGATTGGATGGTTCAATCGAATATAAAAAAAATCGAGGCATTGGAAGGTATGGGACGATGCTCGGAATCTTTTCCGGGATAAATCCATGTTATAGCGAGTATATTTTTTGTGGAATCATGGAGCATTCATCCAATACATTATATTGTACCACCAAAGGAATGGGAAGTTATCGCATGAATAAGACGGTAACGACGATACACTGTTCCAATCAGACTGTGCTGAACACCGTCGATACCCGGATCTATATTGATGAAGAGTATGATGTCGCGAAAGAGAGCACCATTATATACGACACCTTTCTCTCGAAATTTTCTGCGTATCATCGATTGCGACAACCATCGTCTGCGGCGCATTATATTGATTTGGCTAATGGACACGCTGATGCCGTGTTAGAATGTACCCGAAAAGGGAATCTGGAAATTGGTATAGCCTATGGCTTAGTGAAAGAAGCGGGTGGCGTGATCAAAGGGATTGATGGGAACGAGATCGGGAATGAACGATACTTTTCCTATCATCAAGATGATGAGTATCCTCTGATCAGTGCGGCCTCTCATGAATTGGCAGACGATATTATTGAATATATTACCGCTGATAAAACCGGTGATTTACACCAGTGATGCTAAAACTCGACTTTGGCATTTTGGAGAACCCTGTTGGCTATTTTAAAATATTGTGTAAAAACAGATAGTTATGGACATAGAGGGCGGTTTTGAGAAAAAGTAGCAACATAATGGCTGTTCACGGTCTGTAAATATCACGGATACCGTGGAGGGGAAATGATTGCCCGAGATGATAAAAAAAATGGCTATTCACCTAAGCCGGGACAACCTTGTAACATCAGGGCTTCCCGGCA
>JAAEPI010000617.1 GCA_024232835.1 Cytophagales bacterium | reverse complement strand
TCACATGACTGCAGTCCTCCATGGTGGATGATTCATGTATAATATTGGTACGAATGTCCATATAGCCTTTAATTTTGTTTTCACCTGCTTGAAAAGTCATTGGTATATCCTTTGTGCAAGTATTGTTCATGGCATGGAATTCATAACTGTTTTGGTTCAATTCTGCACAAGGAAAGACTTCTATAATGTTAAAACCTGCCCTGGCAGTAATTGTTGTTTTATTTAATAAAGCTCTTACTGCTGCAGTTGGCTCAGCCATCATGAGATGAGTTAGATATGTTAATAGACTGTTCAGGTTGTGGCAGCTAGCCATTGAGGCATGACGAAAGGCAAAATTAATGTTGCGTCTAGTTATTATTTCCAAGGCTTGTAACTGTGAAGACAACTGATCTGTGGTTACAAGTCCTGTTTCATTCTTGAATGCTTGCCTTTTCTTTCTATTTTGAACGCTTCGCTTTTGGACCCTGAATGCAATTCCTTGAACACTCATGAACACAGTACTTCCGCACACTCGAATGATCTTCTTGGTCTTTGTTAGGGCAAAATTGTGGTCTAAAGTTAGCCATGAATTTCCCAATGCCTCACCTTTCAAAACTTTCCATTTTATGTATTCACACTTTTCTTGACTGTTGGGTTGCCATATTAAGGCACTTCCATCTTGGAGACTACACCCTCCTTGCTGATAATTACAGTGACTCACCCCACTTATTAATCCATCCATTGTTTTATCACTATGTGCCTTATAAACCTTCGTTTTCAATAGGAAGCAATTTGTTGCTTTATATTTTACCCAAGTGCAGCACTGAAAGAATCCTCCAGGATAGTCCCAGTTTAATGTATTTGATGTTTGCCACATTCCATCAACCAAATTCAGACTTCCATGCTCACACTTTTTAAATCTCTGCATTCTTTTACACTCTTCAATTCCCACATTTCTCTCTACAGTTTTTTCCTTTTTTAACCTCCTATTTACAAAGAGGTAGGTAAAAGTTTCCACTTCATGATGCACAATGCGGCAATGATATGCATTTGATTCATATTTAATCAAGTTCCGTTTGTATAATCTCATAGTCTCTTCATACAATTGGGCTGAAAAAGACCTCGTTCCCACATGGCATTTTGGTAATATTGGCAATCTCCACATTGTTCCAGGTTTTGAGGTCTGACATAACATTGGTTGGGGTGCTATGTCAAGTGGTTTCTCACAGTCAATGTAATTAATCATGAGACAGCAAATCATCATTACACCAATAGCATGTAGGAAAAGAGAGGAGCATGATTTCCACTTTTTAATTGCTAGCGCTCTCATAGGAGGAGGTACTTCTAAAGATACATCTGGCCATGATCCCCAACCAGGGAAGTAGTTACTAGAATATGCCACACTTGTAGAAACTGACATTTCCTTGTCATTTATTGTAAAAATCTCGGGAGTTGAATTATGCTTTGTGTTCCCCATAATAGTGTGTAGGCCTTGTTCAGCCTTGTCTTCTGTTAATTGGAGTGGCTTAGACCACTTAGCACCCATTCTTGGTTCCTCTTCCATTGTTGTTTCATTTTCCATGTCAGCCAACAAGTTTACTGGTATATTTTCTAAGTCAGTATATGTCTTACCAGAGATGACAACATTTCTCATATTATGGTCTTTATGATGTTGGCAAATTAACTGACCCATTGAACATGAATGAGTAATTCTATCATGATGAACAGGAGATTCAGCCTCCATGACCTCGTTTGAAAGTCTGGAGTTGTTGTGATCTCCTCTTTGCGTATCTCTTTCATTCCAGTATATTCCATATTGTGGAGACTGCTGCCATATTTCATTTTGATGGTAAGTGGACAATCCTGTGGTTGGTACAAGGCTTTCTATTGGTGGATACACAGAGAAGTTTTGTAGTAGTCGTTGGCATCTCATATCTAAAGTTTCAGTTTCTTGGGGAGGTACTAATGGCTTAGTCTGTATGTCCTGTAAAATGTCCATTTCACTTCTCGATTTCTTCAATTGAGCCTTGATATGACAGGTGTTTTCCTTGGAATTTGTGGTATCACTTTTCCATGTTATGTATGGTCTCCTTCCATGATTCCCTCTTTTACGATTGAGCTGATAGTTACAGGAATGGTCTAATGGGTAACATCTCACCTGTGCATCTTCTTGAGAGAGATTGGATTCTTTTCTTGCTTGGTTTGCGCTAGGTAACATTTGTTCATTCATTTGTTTGATTTGCAATGAATTTGCATGTTCCTTTTCCAGTTTTATTTGATGGTTTGCACTAGTGGAAGGATTCAAGCATTTCTTTCTTATTCCCTGATCAGTAATTGTTTCACGTGTGTAGACACTAGCATTTCCAGCTACTTTTGTTTCATCTTGCTTTTCTTCTTTGCTTTTTCCATCCGCCACTAGAACATTGATTTGGTTCTCTGGTCTAACTTCTAGGCAGACATGACCATGCGGCATGTGGGGCCCTTGTTGTTGCTCAGATGAAGGTGTGGTTGGCAAATACTGGTAAACAACTGCAGATTGTAATCCATTAACAGCACCATTTATGGGTATGGAACCTGTTTCTCTTGTTGGTCCATAATTAATCTGTGGTGGTACTGCATTTTGAGATCTCCAAAATGGCTGAGGTCCACCCAGAGTTCTTCCACGATTTTGTGGACATACAACTGAAGTGTGGTCATATCGACCACACTTATAACAAATCAGTCTTCCCGATGGAGAACCTTGATACCTTAGTGGAGGTCCATATGCTCTGTTTGGCCCCCAACTACTTTGTCTTGGTCTATTCCAGGACATTCTTGTACTCCTTGGGGTGTTTTGAAAATCCCTCCTTCTATTGAAAGAAGACGTTCTATAACCTTGGTAATTTGGACTATTTCTAGGAATGTTTTGAAATACTGGGGATTGTTGAATTCGATAGTCTTTTTGTTTCATTTCATTCAATATCTCTGTTAGTAGGTTTTTCATTTCTTGAGACTCATCTTGTGCCATTAGTATCCTTTGCTTCTTTTCTCCTTTCTTCCTTTCATTGGAAACTTCTTCATCTCCATCCATTTCAACATTATGGGACTCAATTTGCATAGCCTTGCGTTTGGCTGTTTGATAGTCCTTTGGGTCCATTAATAATAGGAAACGTTTGATTTCTGGTCTAATTCTTTCAATGAAATGGTTTCGCATCAGGGTATCTTGAGCGTCTACAGGTAATCTTCTATATGCAGACTTCACTAATCTCTGTATGGATGAAGCAAAATCAATTACTGATTCAAAAGGTTGCATGCGCCTCTTAATCAGTTTGCTTTGTGTGATCCTAGCCATTTCTTCTGGTTCTAATGCCGCTCTCATACCATTTATTAGATCTCCCAAAGTAGCTTTCTGATTATCTGTTAATTCATTATACAAGTCAGCTGCATTACCACGTAAATATGCAGGCAGAATTTTCAATGCCCTTGCTTCATTCCAGCTATATGCTTCCTTTACTCTATTGAAAAGAGATAACCAGTCATCAAAATCTGATTCTCCATCATAAGTTGGTAGAGAATCCGTACTTCTACCTCCAGTCAAATTTAACATTTGTGGTGCTTCAACCTGCTGTAACCTATCTTCCAAAGTACGAAAATTTTGATTGATTTCATTACGTTGAGCATTTATGGTTGTTGTTAGGCCAACTAACTCATCGGTTAACGTAGTAACATTATTTCTCAAATTCCTCTGATCTCTGGTTGAAGGTTCTCCTTCATCCGGCATTTTGATTTGTCTCGTGGTTACGTGATTACCCAAATAGCAATTGATGTGTCCTGGTGTTCGTGATTAGCTATGTATTGTAATGCAAGCTCAACTGTGTCTAAGGATACAGTAGATGGAACTGATGTACTGTTGGAATCTTGTTCACTAGAACCTAATAATGGGAAACACTCAGTTATGTAATTCAAGAAGTCAATGAAGTTTTGATAACAATATCTTAGCCAAGCACCAAGCATGTGATGAAGTAGAAATGCCACTTTTATGAAAAGAAATTTTAGTCACGAAACCACTCGGTGCTACCAAATATATGTGACGACTTGAAGTTGGGTGTTTTATGCTAAATGTTATACCACTTTTACTTTGCTACTAAACAACTCACTTTTG
>JAAEPI010000616.1 GCA_024232835.1 Cytophagales bacterium | reverse complement strand
TTTTTCATTCCTCTTTGACGGCTCGGGCCTTGTTGGAGTGTGAGCTCCGTCAATTCCCAACATCATTATAGGTCTCCTGAATTGTCCTTGTGAAAGGTTAATAACATGAGATTCAACCTCATCCCTCGCCGGGCAAATATCACATATTTGCAAATCCTCGGCAATGCCATTGGCAGATGTGTGCATATGATGAGCGCTTATATCAATTCCGGTGCTCCTTAGAAAAGTTTCAGACGCTCTGTCAAATGGTTCTTCGCTCACCAACCATGCTTCCAACTCTTTTACGTCAGGTTGAATTTTACCATCGGCCAGACCGAGGGCTTCATCAAAAGGATAATAACCACTCTTACATTTTTCGCAATAAAAATAGGGACGAAATAATTCTATGGGGCCGATCATTGTCAAGATTTCTCTACGAACCTTTTCGGAGCGGGCTTTAAGTCGCTTGCCACAGCACGGGCAATGGTAATACTCTTGATTTAATTGGTTTTCAAATTTACTCGCAATAATCGATTTTGCAA
>JAAEPI010000615.1 GCA_024232835.1 Cytophagales bacterium | reverse complement strand
TCATGTGAAAAAGGCTTTGGAGATTAATGTGGCAGCAAATGTCCCTTGGGGCATAGCAGCTCTGAAAGGTTGTATGTCTATGACTATTTATAATAATCAGGGAGTGGCTGATCTTGGCTTTCAGATGAGCCAAGAAACCCTTAGGTTCGCTGAAGAAAGCGGTGATGCATGGTCAAAGGCAGAAGTGTACACATTCCATGGTTGCTCTTGTTATCTTAAGGGGTTTTTAGATGAAGCTGAGCAACATCTTTTAAAGGGGATCTTTTTTTGTGAAAGTTCCAATTGGTTGAGTTTGGACAGTTTAGCAAGTTTTTATTTAGGCGAGACCTATTTTGATAGGAGGCAATATCAAAAATCTCAGGATTATCACAATAAAGCGATCTCGCTCCTGGAACATTGCGGAGCTTGGCCCTCCATAATTAGTTCAAAGAAAATAGCTTTAGCAAGAGCAAGGCTGATGAATAAAGAGAAGGATATTGATTTGGAATCAGTGTACAAATGCGAGAATGAAAAT
>JAAEPI010000614.1 GCA_024232835.1 Cytophagales bacterium | reverse complement strand
TCAGAGGCTAATAATGGTGGGTGAAGCCCCCATTTTGTGTGCTTGTGGCGTGATTCATCAGTACTTCCCCACCAAACTGCCACTACACCCTGTCCATTCCTCAAGCCTCCTTTCTCCTGTCTCCAGACTCCCATACCTCCAGAATGGTTGTGTCATCAGTCATCACCATGCCAAATGATGAAAATTCTTTGAATATTCCATTAGTGGTAAATCAATCAATCACTTTCCAGACTGATACCAGTTGTAATGCCCCACATTTTACAAGGAGAAGTTCTGAATAGGTGATCCTTCTGATAGAAAGACCTCATTTTTGCATGATTGAGATAATAAATTTTGTGACTTGATGACATAATACCATTACTCTGGCACCTGGCCATGAGAGAACTGTGTGACAACAATCTCTTCCAACAATTGTGTATGCTCAATCAATAGTCAATTGGTGCAGTTGTTCCCATTACACAACTGGTTTGTAGTTATCAGACATGCTCTCACTAATGTTTGAATGGTGACAACTTTCATTTTCATTCCTTAATTAGACGTGGATCACAACAATCAAAAGCAAAATTGCTCATTCTGGATTAACAAAACCTGTTACTGCCTCTGTGTAGTACATAGAAACTAAATCAGTGGCTGTCAGTAAGGCCTCGACAGTGTAGTTCCATGGCGTGACTCAATTACTGGTAACCCATGAAGTCTGAGGCACCCTAAGACTGTCATAACTGTACACACAGCAAAAAGAATAACATCTCACCATTTTGTGTGACTGAAAATAACACCGCACAGCTATGCACACCCCCACCGAAACCCTAAGAAGCCTTGAAGTCCTGATAGTCAGTTGGCAACATGTACTAGAGCCAGGATTGTCTCTTTGTCTCAATCACAACTTAGCACACTTTAAGGCCACTGGAAAGCCAACTAGCAGTAATAGTGGGAGAAGAAAACAAGTTGTATTCAGAGTATTCACATTCGGTAAATACAATGAGCCAAGTCTATTCTTTTATCAATAGGGGGTGGCACATCATGCCATTTTGGCACCAGTCAAAAATGAGCCAAGTCGCAATTTCACACACTATTTTTGGAGTTGGCTCTTTTTTGGCTGAATGGACTCTGAGCCATGTCAACTTGGCTCAGTATTGCCCAAGTATCGTCAGAGTTGGCTTTTCTGGTGATGCCTGTTTCTCCATTAAACAAGCACCGTTGAGACGGCTCCTTTTTGCACAATGTGCCTTAGTAGAAAATGAACTGACTTCTGCAAAACACCGAAATTTGAACATTTCCGACTTGGCTCATTATTGCTCCCGACCGACGTTTTATTAAAACAAGCTATTATCAAAAAAGTCGTATCCTTATGT
>JAAEPI010000613.1 GCA_024232835.1 Cytophagales bacterium | reverse complement strand
GGAGGAGGGAGGAGAAGGGAAAGCGAGGAGTGTAGGAGGGAAGCAGTTAGAACATATAATCTCTATAGTGTTGCAAAACAAAATTAAAAAAGAATTAGAATATCCGTCCGAATCATCAATAATATTCCTAGAAATAGTTATTAGTTCTGAATGGGCTCCTCAAAAATGCAAAGAAACTGCTTTTGAAGCAATGAAAAATCCTAAAGTTGTAAAGGGATCTGGCTTGAGTGAAAGTGAAGTTGAAGCAAAACATAGTGAATGTGCTGAGATATTGGAAAACGCTGGAAGAGCAGTCACAGAAGATGAGAGCTCACCCCACGATTTAAGAACATTAGTAGGCCATCCAAAATTGGGCATGTGGATTAGTCTTGAGCCTCCAAAAGAAGAAGGAAAAGAATTGTGCCCTGGTCCCACAGTGGAAAGGCCAAATCCTGAGAAAAAATCAATTGGACCGGCTCCAAGAACCCCATTTCGTAATGAACCTTTGAGAACTGTTTCTGCAGAAAAATTGGCTATTAAAAGAGCAAGATTGGCAGAAAGAAGGATTCCTGAATACCCAGAAGGGATGCTTCCAGGTGGTATTGATGGTCCATGTGGATTTCGAACGCCTCGTGGAATGATATTATATATTAACGGATTAGTTAGAGCAGGAAATATTGGTGGGGTAATAGAGACTGCAGATTCGAAGGCATTTTCAAAAGAAGCAACAGATTATGCAAGAG
>JAAEPI010000612.1 GCA_024232835.1 Cytophagales bacterium | reverse complement strand
CCAGTGACCGGAACAAGTGAGACCGTCAGTGGGCTGTCTCCGGGTACCAACTATTATTACAGGCTAGAGGCCGTAGGATCAGCAGTAACTTCATCACATTCAATAGCTGAAGCTGCTTATACTACCATTTCAGCACCTACAGCAAATCCCACAAGCAATGACACTTATCAATCTTTCCAGGCTAGCTGGAGCAGTGTGTCAGGGGCCGTTTCATATGAGTTGGATGTCTCTACAGATGTGAACTTTGGGAGTTTTGTTGGAGCCTATTTTGAATATCCTGTAGCTAGTCCAAGTACCACAGTGAATGGACTAAACCTTTGCTCAACCTATTACTATCGAGTGCGGACAGTAGGGCCGAATAGTACATCAGATGATTCAAATCCAATTACCGTTACTAAGTTGCTTCCCACAACGGCCACACTTGGAACTTTAACGTCGGATGGAAACAGCGAGATTTGCCCCTTTTCAGAGATAACCTTCACTTTTTCGCCAGGGGCTCTTGTTGATCCTGGGCTTACCTATCTGGAAGGGGAGTATAATGGCAGCTGGCATAATTACGGTTCGATTACAGCCGCCAATACGATTACGGTTCATGATACTGAAAAATTTAGGGTTCGTTATCAAGATGCTTGCAATACCATCTATTCCACTGAACTAAATTTTACCTATAAAACAGGCTGCAACTTCCCTTCCTCTCTAAACAAAAACTTCGTAAGAACCGAAGTTCCAAGAGTTCCAATAAGTGATGAAGTTGCCTTATCACAAGCAGGCCCAGATGAGAAATCTATGAGCTACGCCTACTCCGACGGGCTCGGCAGACCCACACAGTCAGTGGCAGTAGGAGCTGGAGTTGGTTTTTCTGATGTGTATTCATTTAATGTGTACGAACCTGCCACGGGGAGGCAAGAAAAGCAATACATGCCATATCTGGCGGAAGGCGGAAACAACGGGGCATTTGTAGATGATGCAGTGAACACCACCACCACTTTCTACCAAACAGAATTGGGGGAGTCAAAACCCTGGAGCGAGACGGAATTTGAAAATGCTTCATCGAGTAAAGTCGTAGCAACTACTGGAGTAGGTGCTGAGTGGCATGATAACAACAAGAATTCCGGCTTTGATTATTACTGGAACGATGGTACCGCTGGCACTTTTGACATTCTAAAATGGGAAGTGGAAGATTTTTCTGCTGATCCAACGGATGAATCAGACAAGCCTAAAAGTACAGGCACATATAACACCGCCAATACCCTTCGCTTTACCCAGAGTACCAGCGTGGAAGGAATTGTCACCCGAACGGCTACCGACCTCAGAGGTAGAAAAGTGGTCTCACAAGTCTTGTATGAAGGCAACTGGATTTCTACTTACACAGTCTACGATGATTTCAATCGGGTACGGTTTATTATTCCTCCCGTGGCAGCTGAATTTGCTAAATCAGCTGACTTGACGGATGATCAAATTTCGGGCTTTCTTTTCCAATCCATCTATGACGAATATGGCCGTACAATCAAATCTAAAGCGCCGGGTGCCGGATGGAATTACCAGGTCTATGACGAATGGGGACGGCCTGTTCTGTCACAGGATGCAGCCCAACGAGTGAATAACCTCTGGTCTTTTGTGAAATACGATGACTGGAACCGTGAGATCATGACTGGAGAAAAGACATACAGCAGTAAAACTCATGAAAATCTAATCAACGATTTTAAGGAGGATGTAAATACGCATGAGCGCTATGAAATTAAGACGTCTACCTCTTTGGGTTACACACTTGATCGAACACTTCCAGTAGTGAGTGAGAACAAAATATTAACTGTCCATTACTATGATGATTACAGTTTTCTGACTTTGCCGAATTGGGATGCTGAGGGCAATGACTTCACCTATGACCCAACATCTGGTGACGTAACCCTCCCAGCCACAAACGATATCACCATTGTGGGAGAGGCTACAGGAAGTAAGGTGCGTATTCTTAGCAATTCCAGTAAAAGCAACCCCAATAATCATAGCGGTAACCAATGGCTCAATACCATCCTCTATCTGGATGATGACGGCCGGATTATTCAAACCATTGGCGAAAACCACCTGGGAGGAATTGATCGTATCAGCAACCAGCTGAATTGGCAGGGACAATTGGATAAAATGAAAGTGGAGCATAGTACAGATATTCTCTCCGCTATCTCGCTGGACATTATCACACGAAATATTTATGACGACCATGGTAACCTGGTAGAATCCTATCAAAAAATAGGCTCTGATCCTGAAGTGCTAGTTGGCCAATATGTCTACAACAAATTTGGAGAATTGGTAGAGAAAAATCTTCACTCCACTGATGGTGGGCTCACCTTTCTACAATCTCTTGACTACAGCTACACGATCCGAGGTTGGCTGGATCAGATCAATAATGCAGCCCTGACCGATGATGGTACCGACGATGCAGCCGAGGATGATTTAGTTGGTGCCAACTATCACTACACCACAGGCACTACAGTAAATGGACAAACCATCCCCGGACGATACGATGGAAGCATGGTCGCTTTGGAGTATTCAGCTAAGAATGACCCCTCACTTCCCCCCTCAGGGGGAACACAAGGGGGCATCACCGCCTACGAATACGACGATCAAAACCGTCTTAGCAACACCGTGACAGACGCTGGTGCTTTCGACATGTCAGCCACCTATGATGAGAATGGCAACATCCAGACTCTTGACAGAAAATCAGCAGGAACCTTGATCGATGATCTGGACTACAATTACGATGTAGCCAGTAATCAGTTGCTAGACGTCAGTGATCAGGGGGGTACCGAGGAAGGATACAGCAATTTCCTTCCTGGCACCACAACGCCCGTAGACATACCCGACATGGAATACGCATACGATGAGGCGGGCAACCAGACGGAAGATCAAAACAAAGGCATCTTAGTCATGGGCTATAACAAATTCCAACGGGTGGACTACATCGAGTTTAGTGATGATACGAAAATTAAAAACACCTATGACGCGTCTGGCAACAAACTAGCTAAGTCTGTTTACGATGCGGATGACAACCTGATCGGGCAGGTGGATTATGTGGGTGCGATCGAATACTACAACGGCGAGATCAATCAGGTGATGACCGATGAGGGTCGGGCTTACAAGCAGAACGGAGGTTACTTCTACGAATACTTTATTCGTGACCACCAGATGAACAACCGCCTGTCTTTCGGTGTGTTGCCGTATCGTAAGGTGTTCCTTGCGACAATGGAGACTGAGCGTATTCCTACCGAGACACAAGATTTTGCGATTGATCCAAGTACACGTGTGACACTGAACAACCATACGCCGCTAGGCAATGAGTCCGCCAAACTAAACGCTGTGCAAAGCCGCATGGTAGGGCCGGCAATAGCCTTGATCATAAGCAACGGCGATCATGTAGACATAGAAGCGTATGCCAAATACACGGACGGCAACTGGAACGCCTCCACAGCCGCAGGTATTGCGGGTGCTGTGGTCAATGCCCTGAGCGGTACGCCAGGAGGCTTGGCGTCTGAAGCCAGTGCTGCACTGACCAACACGCTAGGAGCAGGCACGGCAGCAGGCCTATTCTCTGAGGCGGCCAGTACCACAGAGCCGGATGCCTACTTGCAGTATATGTTCTTTGATGATAACTATACGTTTGTACGTGCGGGATTTATAGGTGTAAGCCCAGCGGGATTCGGAAAGTACGAACGGCTCGAAATCACAAATGGCTTTGATGCCTTGCAGGATGGCTTTCTCTATATCTATGTAGCCAATGAAACCAACAAAGACCAAGAAGTGTACTTCGATGATTTGAAGGTGACACACGAAAGTGCCACGGCCAATTTCAAAGTTTCTCAGATCAATGACTTCTATCCTTTCGGGATGCCTACCACCAACTCATGGAGAAATGAAGCCTATATAGACCCGGGGTTGTTGTACCAAAGCAGCTATGCGCACTATGATAGCTTAACGGGATATTATGATTTTCTATCTCGTAGCTATGATCCACAGCTAGGACGCTTCTTTGCGATGGATCCTGCGGGACAGTTTTCAAGTCCTTATACAGGGATGGGGAATGTACCACAACTGGGGGTTGATCCTGATGGGGAGTCTTTTATAGGAGCCTTAGTATTAGGAGCCCTTTTGTTTACAGAAACGGGCTATGAAGTGCAAAAGTATATTCTTCCTGTTGCAGTCCATGTTGATCTACATTTGTCTAGTGAACAAAAAGGTATTGGCCTTGATGCCTCAGTTGGAATTCCGAAGGTTATACCTGTCAGCTACAGAGCACATGCTGGTGCTACCTACTACTGGGAACATTACGATGATAGCTATAAAGGATGGGAAACACGACATGGGGGTGAATGGACATTTGGAGGAGTTGTGAGTTTTTCTGGGACAACCTATAATAGTGGTGAAACGAGCCAAACAACAAATATGATAACAATTGGAGGGCCATTGGCAAACTTCAAATATGAAAATGATTTTATGTTTGGTGCAGGCGAGTTTTTTCCTGGTGTACCAGCAGCAGATGGAGGAGATAGGTATAGAACTGCTGCTGCACGATTGAAAATTGGGCTTTTTAAAGCGGGTTTCAACCTTTTTACAGGTGATCCAGGATTAGATTCCGATATGAGAGAAACTTTTGATGACCCAGACAATGATGATCGAGAGACTTATATGGCAAGTAACGGAAACGATCCTGACAAATATAGAGCAGGAGTTTTCTATGTTGGTTTTGGCCCATTCAAAATAGGTAGGAACTCAGAAAGAATAAGAAATAAAATCCAGAATGAAGGTGCACATGATGCTATAGGAGCTCCATATTTTCGATGGCTAAATATTAACCCTAAGTGGTACTTATATTTGGGTTCTGGTACAGGAAATTCATTATGGTAAAATAGTTGCAACAAATCATGAAAAAAATGAAAATAATATTAATTCTAATGGCTGTTGTTTTTTCTTCAAATAGCTGTAATAAAGAAATATTTGAAAACGATGAGTTAACGCTTGATAGAATGGCATATACAGGAATTCAATTGAGAATTGATGGATATTATTACAAGTTTGATAATCAAACAAACACAATTGCGACAACTTATTTTTTTTATGAGGACGGAACACTATTACATGGAGGAGGATGGCCTTTTAAAACTGGATTTGATGGATTAGAAGAAAATTTCCGTTCTGAAAATTGGCTAGAAATGGTTAAAGGAAATAAGTTAAAATGGGGATTATTTAATATTGATGGAAATAAATTATCATTTGAACGATGGTACCCATCTTCAGGTGGTCCAAATCCTGCCTATGTTCGATCAGGTGAAATTCTAAACGACACTACTTTTTTAATTTCAAAATCCGTTCGGCCTAAAACAGGTGAAGCAAAAGAGCTGAATGAAGTTTACCATTTTAAGGAATTCTATCCCAAACCGGATTCTTTATAATCTTAACTCTTACCCCCCCTCAGAGTCACTCGGGTGGGAAGGTAAAAGGGAAGAAAGAGGACTCTGAGATTAACCCCGCTCAGAGTCACTCTTGGTAAGGTAGAGCGGAAGGCGAGGACTCTGAGATAAAAGAAAAAGAGAATGAAAAAAGTAAAGAACACAAACCAAATTAACCCCACTCAGAGTCACTCGTGCGGGAAGGGAAAAAGGGAAGGAAAGAGACCCCCCCCTCAGAGTCACTCGGGTGGGAAGGGAAAGCGGGAAGGAAGAGGACTCTGAGATAAGATGAAGAGAATGTAAAAAGGAAAAACACAAACCAAATATGCTCAGAGTCACTCTAACCCCTCCTCAGAGTCACTCGCGAGGGAAGGCAAAAGGGAAGAAAGAGGACTCTGAGATAAGAAGAAGAGAATCCCCCTCCTCAGAGTCACTCGTGCGGGAAGGAAAAAAGGGAAGGAAAGAGGACTCTGAGATATAAGAAACGAGAATGAAGAAAGTAAAGAACACAAACCAAATATGCTCAGAGTCCTCTGCGAGTGACTCGGAGCGAGAGCAAAGAAGATGAACCAAGAAATGCTCAGAGTCCCTTTCAGATGACTCGGAGCGAGAAAAGAAACGATGTAAACATCAAAGAAAAACACATGTGACATCAGATAAGCCATGTCACAAATAATAAACGCTGACAATAAAATAATGCAATTATGAAACGAATAATCCTACTACTAACCCTTGCACTTCCCGTGTTGCTACATGCACAGGTGATGCCCTCACCAAATGCTTCGGGCTTAGTGAAAATGCAGAACGTACCCGTAAATCTATACAACGGAATAGCCTCCGTGTCCGTGCCCCTTTACACCATCCAAACAGGCGGAGGTCAGATACCCATCGGGCTTCAGTACAACACCGGAGGTATAAAAGTAGCAGAGGAAGCCTCCTCTGTTGGCTTGGGCTGGAACCTGATGGCAGGTGGATCTATCACGCGAGTTATGCGAGGACGACCAGATGAGCAGGCATACTTTACCAATGGAACGAGCGCTACCTCATATAAAACACGATTGAAAAGTCCACATAATTATGATGGAGAAAAGGATATTTTCTTTTTCAATCATCCAGGCGGAGGTGGAAAATTTATTTTTAAAGGAAATCCTGCGGGCAAGAATGTTTGCCCAGAGGATCAAACTGAGTATGGTTACTGCAAGGAAGATTGCTATAGGGACCCAGAACCTCAGGGACAAGCGAGTTGTTTGAGTGATTGTGATGATGATTTCAAGAAGTACTGTGGTGAATGTGATAGAGGTTTTTCGGACATTATGTCATTGCCTTACAGTGAAAATATGTTCGAATTTCGTTATTTTGGAAATCATTCATATTGGATTATCACAGATGCAATGGGGGTGAAATACTACTTCGGAACCAATACGGCAGGCACGGCTCCAAGCTCCAGTCGTCTGGAAAAATCTACCTATAATACTGCCAAAGAAGAAAAAAACTATGATGATGATGATGAAGTATCCTTCATATCTACATGGCATTTATCCAGAATAGAATACCCAAATATACCAGTATGGGATGCGGTTACATTTGAATATGCAAACAGTGCTAACATAGAAAATGAAACCTATAGCTACATGAATAGGTACAAACAAAAATATATTAGTATAACACCCACAGGACAGATCGAGCTTCATAAATCCATTACTTACAAGCATTTGAATAAAGTAACCACTCGCTATTTGAGCAAAATCAATTTTAACAAAGGGTCTGTGACTTTCAGTAACCTGAGCAGAAGTGATAGTGACGGTCGTCGGATTTCTAGTATCACGGTTTCTGATCATTCAGGATCATTAGTTCAAAGTATTGAGTTTGATCAGTCATATTTTGATAGCTCTGATTCCTATTATAAGGGCAATACCAGGGGATCTGTCTCTAGTCATTTGGGCAAGAGATTAAAATTGAATAGTGTGTCAGTCAATGGATCCATAATACGCTCATTCGATTATTCCAATGATGAGAATGAAGGTGGTATTGACTTGTATGAATTACCACCTCGTGATTCACATTATTTTGATCACTGGGGTTATTACAATGGAGGATCACACCACGGCACTAACTATGAATCCACTCCAGCAGTAGAGCTAATGGAAACTACGTTTGGGGATTTTCCGATTTCAGGTATCGATCGTACAAAACGCACAAGTGCTAAAGCGAACATCTTAACTACCGTTATATATCCTACAGGTGGTGTTACTAAGTTGAGCTATGATCTGAATGGAAAAAGAGGAGGACTGAGAATTGAAGCCATTATGAATTATGATGAGAATGAATCCCTAGTAAATGGATCTACTTATACGTATGGTCTGGTAAATGATGAACCAGAAGCCGTTTATTATTCTGAAGCACCAAAAACAGGTGATTATTATGATGTTTTCTCAAGTTCCAAAACGAATATGTTTGATCTGAATGGTCCTACAGGGGGATACCAGAAAGTAATTACAACGAATATTCCGACATTAGCAACAAGCGAAACCTACTTTATATCCACATTGGAGTTTGAACCTGAGCCAAGGATCAAGGGCAAATTCACCTATGATTTGGATGAAGATAAAGTGGAAGGTATAATTGCAGAAACTGAAGATCAGGACGGTGCACCTTTCGTGACCAATTCTTTAAAGTATTTTCATATTGGTAGTCCAAAAGAAACTATCGTTCGAGATGCTGAAGGTACGATGAAGCAACGGACGATAACCAATTATGAGTCGCTAGCTTTGGAAAACAGCATTACTAATGTGGCTTTGGTTCTAGCAGATGAAGACAAGGACACGGGTCTATTTGGAATTATTACAGATTGGGACAGGTATTACTACACAGGAAAATATACTATAGCCACGCGTCCAGTTAGGGTGAATAACACCATCAGTACAGTATATGAGGACGGGGTAGGGCTGGTTACAACGACAAATTACGAATACCATGATTATCGAAAGACACTCCCAGATAAAATAACGACAACTCATCCTGATGGTACTGTCACAGAAAGTGAAACCCACTATGCCCTTCAGAGAGGTCAGGCTATGTGGAACAAGCATTTAGTTGCAATTCCGGTTGAGCAACTAAGTTATATTACCCTACCTGGTCAGTCGAAAAAAATGGTGGGTGCAAGCTATACGGAGTTCGGAATGTATGAAGTTGAAAATGGACAGCAAATAGATTATTTCTTTGCACCAAAAAAGAGTTATTCCATTCCGCATAAAGATGGTATTCCTAGTTATCAGACTCCAGTAATGTTGAATGATGGAATTTCTGTAACCCTTGACCCACAGTACGAATTGCAAGGAACTTCTTATTATGACGATAACGGACAACTTATCAAGCAAACTGGCCGAGATGGCATCACCAAGCTCTACACCTATGACGCCAATGGCTATGTGACAGGAACAACTACAAGCAGTGGTCCAAACAGTCGCTCATCTGCCTACGAATATGAGTCTATGATCGGTCTAAAGAAAGTCACAGATACTAATGGAGACCATGTGGCCTACGAATACGATAGCCGAAATCGCCTGCACCTGGTGCGTGACAAGGATAATAATATTGTGAAGCGATACCGCTACCACAGCATAGGAGATGTTCAGGAGGATTTCTCTGCTACCCTATCGATCGCAGGGCCAAAAATCATAGGAGTGGACACCTACTTTTCTGTTTCACTTAATGGCACCTACTATGTTCCTAGTACTTATACTTGGGATTTTGGAGACGGCAGCACTCTTCAAACTACCGACCCAAGCATAACACACGTGTATGATGTATTTAGTATGATTAATAATCCTGGTGGCATATTCCCTGTGACGCTTACCATGTCCAACCCAGAGTATGAGGAAGATTATCAAACTTCCGGGTCTGTGACTATTGCCAATCAAGTTTATTCAGTTGAGTCCTGTTCCAACATTTCGGCATTTGACAAAAATACAGGTGCTTATGTAGTCGAAGATCTCTGTAGTTTTCCACCAATTGATTTGTACGGAAATACTGCTCATTATTCTCTTACTTACCATTTGTCTGTTATTCAGAATGGAGCTAACTGCGGAAACACTTCTTATTCTTGGCAAAAAAGTGAGAACAATGGAACCTCTTGGTCATCTGTTGGATCTACTATGGAACTTGACATATCTACTGATTTACTCGATCCAAGCAATACCCCAATACTTTTCAGGTGCGTTGTTACTGACAGTTGTATGAATACTTTCACCACGGATAACAAGGCATTTGATTTTACGGATAGTGGAGGAATTTGATTGGGTGATTAGTGGTTGACCGGAGGTTGTGGGGAGATAATGATTATGCTGACTTGACTTTTTTGCTTCGTTTTTGGGTCAGACCAAAAACCGAAAATTCACAAGGGAAAAAGCGCATGGATCTGTGGAATGGGTAAATGAAGAGCCCAGCCACTTCGGCTTGAGTACGGAGGAGTTGAGGTTGATCAAGATTGCGAGCTTGCCTGCCTACGGCAGGCGAGTTCGCAATGACGTTGTTAGTTGGCGTCACTGCGAGGAAGAATGACGAAGCAGTCTTAAATTAGTGTATACACTGGAGTGACGAGAATAGTGAAAATTCAAAAAATGAAACCCTATTTAATCCTTATGCTTTGCTTCTTCGCGACAATTGGTACTGCTCAAATCAAGTTCAGCATGAACATGACCGATAGCAGGGTTGCAAAGTTGCAAAAAAGCAAAGATGCCCGCACCAAGCTGGAGCGATACAAGAAAATGTATGCACAAGACAGTATGCAAGCTTATAAGGATCGGCAGAAGTTTTTGAAGGATAGCCTGGGTGGAAAGCGACAACTCAAGCATTACAACGATAGTCTGCAGCTAGAAGCACTGTATAAAGACAATCTAAACAGCTATCTGGGAAGAGCGAAAGGAATGAAGGATCAGTACGCTATCAATAATGACAGCCTCAGTATCGAGAATTGGAAGAAGGATCAAATGACTGAGCTTAAAGCTAGGCATTTAGGAGATCCTGACCTGCCAGATTCTCTTCAGGGTATAGCTGTCATGGCCAAGTACGGGATGTATGGCACTATGATGGAAACATACGCCAGTCGGAAAGGCATTCCTACAGACAGCAGTTCGCTAGCACAGCAGCTGGCTGTGGAGGATCGGGTGAAAGCCTATTTACCAGAAGAACTGCAAGGCGATCAAGAATTTGGGTCTTTCCAAGATCATTTCATGGGAGGTGAAGAAATGGACAAAGACAATCCTACGGGAATGTTCGCAGACCACTTACCACCAGAGCAGATGAAGGCGGCCACCACGGCCATGTCAGTTTTGAAAAAGGGGTATATCAGTGTGTCCAACACCAATGATCTTTCTACTGCTAAGAAGAGAAAGTCACTTGAGGGAGCACCCTTTAGACGAAGACTATTTCTGGGTGGGAATGTGGCAATAAAATCGGTGAACCCTGTCATATTGGATACCGACATTCAGGTGGGCTACAAATTCAATAGGGATTTTTATACGGGTGTTGGGTTCATCATTCGTGAGCAGTTCAGCGATCAACCATCGGCACTCGTCGGCGATGCATATGGCCATACTTTTTTTGTAAACCACGATCTTCCACTTGGGATATTCGCTTATGGAGAGGTTCAGAATATGAATAAGCAGTCGTTGTTTCAGGAAAATTTGGTCGAGTCCGAGTGGGAGCAGTCGTACTTGTTGGGCATAGGAAAGGAACTTCCTTTAACTAGTAAAATCAACCTTACGGCGATGATCCTCTATGATTTAAACTATAAGAGAAATGATCTCAACGGCAAACCAATCGTGATCCGATTTGGCTATCGGATTTCTGAACTGGCCTTGTGGTGATAACTTCCATTCAAAAACTCACTCCACAATCTCAAATTCCACTCGGCGGTTGAGCTAAAAAATAACCTGCTTCAAGAAGGAGCAATTTACGCAGCGATGACTGGGTCGGGGGCAAGTGTGTTTGGGATATTTGAAAATCAGCTATTCGATCCTTCACCGGTTGAAGAATAAAAAAACCTTCAGAATAAAAAGGGTCGCTATTAACGACCCTTTAATTTTTAGCTTTTTCAATTCTACCAAATCTTCACTCTATCCTCTTCTGCTTTCCAAAGCTTATCCCCCTCTTTGATACCAAATGCCTTGTAAAAGGTTTCCATATTTGTAAGTGGGCCTATTGCTCGGAACATACCAGGAGAGTGTGGGTCAGTTAATATTTGGGTCCGCAAGGTTTCATCTCTGTATTTCGTTCTCCAAATAGTTGCCCAAGAAAGAAACAAACGCTGTTCCGGAGTAAACCCATCAATATCCTCAGGCCTTTCATTCTCTTCAAAATATATTTGAAGTGCATCGTAAGCAGCATTCAAACCTCCTAAGTCTCCAATGTTCTCACCTAATGTAAGCTTTCCTTGGACGTTAACACTATCCAACGGTTCATACGAATCAAACTGCGCTATCAACAATGCAGTACGTTCCTCAAATAGTGATTTATCCTCATCAGTCCACCAGTTGACCATATTTCCTTCGTGATCAAAACGACTCCCTTGATCATCAAACCCATGAGATATCTCATGTCCAATTACAGCTCCCATTCCTCCATAGTTTACCGCTTCATCAGCTGTATAATTATAAAAAGGAGGTTGTAAAATAGCGGCAGGAAACACTATTTCGTTATTCAATGGATTAAAATAGGCATTCACCGTTTGTGGACTCATGCCCCAGCGTTCCTTATCCACAGGCTCACCCACTTCTTTAATGTTTTCTGCAAATTGCCATCTCCAGGCATTCTCCATGTTGTCTAAATAGCTGTATTTCTCTCCACTACTCTCAACATTCAAATCTGAGTAGTCCCTCCACTTGGTTGGATAGCCAATTTTCACTCTAAGAGTTTCCAATTTCTTGAGCGCTTGTGTCTTGGAAGAGTCCGACATCCATTCAAGGTTTTTGATTCGAGCGTCGAAGGCCTTCATTAAATTTTTCACCATCTCCTCGGCTTTATTTTTAGCTTCGGGTGGGAATGTTTCCGCTACATAGACTTTTCCTATGGCCTCTCCAATCACACCATTTGTAGACCCCAGAACTCTTTCCCATCTTGGACGCATCTCCTCTGTTCCACGAAGGGTTTTCCCGTAAAAGTCAAAGTTCGCTTTTACAACCTCATTGTTTAGAAAGTTAGAAGCTCGATTGATCACATTCCACTTCAAATATGATTTGATGATGTCAATTGACAATTCGGTTAATACATTATTCACTTCAGTAACGAATTTCGGTTGAGTCACAATTAGTGTGTCTACTTTCACAAGATCAATACCTACATCTGCCATATACTTGGTCCAATCAATTACAGGACTCAAATTCTGCAATCCATCCACGCCCATAGGATTATAAAGTGCAGGTATGTTACGCGCTTCGATGGGTGTAAGAGAAGCAAGAGCCAATCGGTTTTCGATTTCCATTACTTGATTAGCCATGTCAGAAGCATCCCCAGTAGCCCCGCTAAGATCTAGCATTTTCGCAACGTGAAGTACATATTTGTCTCGTATTTCAACAGATTTTTCGTCAGTCTTTGTATAATAATCCCGATTAGGGAGTCCAAGTCCACCTGCAGTAACATACAGCGCATTAATCTTACTATTCTTTAAATTGGCAAATGATGAAACACCATAGAAAGGCCCATAATTGGAAGCATGCATATCAGCTAGCAACGACTGAAGACTTGCAATATCTGACAAACCATCTATTTTTTCCATCCAGCCTGCAACGGCATTCACTCCAACATTTTCTGCAAGAGATGAGTCCATTCCTACAGAGAAAAAATTAACAGCCTTGCGCTCATCTGATCCGTCTTTAAAATCCACGTTATCTGCTGCTCTTTCCAAAATTTCTAATACCAGTTTATTGTTCGTCTCACGCAATTCTCCAAATCCACCCCATCTACCTTCGTCAGCAGGTATCTCTGTTTCTTCCAGCCAAGTACCATTGGCAAATTGATAAAAATCCACTTTCGGATCGACCGTTTTATCCATTTGGGTCACATCAATACCTGGAGGCATTTCTCGCTTGGCCTTTTCTTCAGCAGGTTGACATCCGATAAGTATACCTGCAATTCCAAGTGCACTAAATAGTAAATTTTTCATTTTAGTTTGAGTTTTAATTTTTGAACCTTTAAAACTAATGAAAATCCAATTTTCTGTCATGCTAATTCCTTGTAAGGGTTAGAATTGGGGTTGATACCCATTTGACAATGATCTACGGTAGGGTGTGCATCGCCCTTAAAGGTGAGTATTACTCCACAATCTCAAATTCCACTCGGCGGTTGAGCTTACGGGTAGCTTCGGTTTCATTGCTGGCTATTGGCTCCTCCCCTCCTACTCCAATTCCATCGATTCGCTTCTTGTTGATTCCTTTAGTTGAGATGTATCGCCTCACTTCTTGCACTCTAGCTTCTGAGAGCTTCTTGTTTTGGAGCATATCGCCATTCCCATCCGTATGACCTTTGAGTAAGATTTTTATTTCCGGGTTATGCTTCATCATCTTCACCACTACATCCAATTCCTCAAATGACGATGATATGATATCGGCCGTGCCTCGCCTAAATAGTACATGCTCTAGCTGAATGGTTCTGCCGACTTCCAACGGCTCCATCCGAGCAACCACCAGACTATCCGCATAATATTGGACATGGATAGGAAAGTAGCCACCAATTTCTACTTCAGCGGTACCTTCAGAATTCACGGGAATTATTCCATTTTCATCCGGGAAGTAGTTCACTACAGACCCATTAGTAGTAAGAATCACCTCATCAATAATAGGTTCGGAATTCTTCGCATTCACAAACCGGATACCATCGAGTGAAGTGATCTCTGTGACTTCTATCAACTTAGTGGTATCCGCAAGGGGCGCTTGTATGATAGAATCCAAACTAAACTTCACTCGCCTAATATCACCATATCCATCGCTATGTTGTATTGAAACGAAATATGCATATTCTGCCTCCGGCTCAAAGGCAAAGGAAGTTTCTCTTCCCTGCGTATTTACGGATGACCCCAAATTCTTCGGCGTACTCCAATTGCGCCATCCATCACCCAGCCTTTCGGAAGAAAAAATATCAAAACTTCCCTCACCTTCTCGTCCATTGGTGGCAAAATAAAGGGTCCTATTGTCAGCCGATAAAAATGGAGATATCTCTTGAAATGCAGTATTTATTTTCGGCCCAAGGTTCTTGGGAGCCGACCAACTATCACCGTTCCTGATAAGTATGTACAGGTCTTCCACACCTCGTGTAGCTCCTGATTCCATGCTTATGATGAGGTATCGATTATCAGCAGATAGGCATCCACTTTGGTGGGTCGACTTATTTTTAAAATATTTTATATCTAGTTTTTTGGTTTGTCCATGGGAGTAAACCCAAAGCTCAGAGGTTAGTGCCCCCCCCGACGTACTCACTTTATTATAAATCATCGCTGATCCATCGCTAGTATAACCAATAGGAGAAGAAAAATTCTCAGTATTGAGCTCATGCCAATTGACGGGTGTACTCCATCCTGAATCCAGCTGACTTCTCCAAATATCACCAGCATCCGAATTACCTCCCTGATTATATGGATGATTTAGACGGGCGAATGCCATTTCTTTTCCTGAAGGATGCAATGCAATGAAATCTTCACCATAAGGAGAATTCAGGCTATGTACGAGTACACTTTCCCCTTCAAAATTTTGGGAAGAAACTGATAAAGTTGCCATTAACAAAATTGCGTTCAAATATTTCATATTATGGATATTTCTTCTAATATATATGATTATTTTAGCATAATACTTTGCGTTTATAATTATATAGATATATAATTGTGCATATTACTGTGTAATAATATTCTCATAGCTGGTTGATTTAGGTTAATACAAAGATTTCACTCTTTGTATAGGAAAGCCGGATGTACACACATTCGGCTTTTTCATTTCCTACTAACAAACCCACTTCCCTTCAACATAAATCTCCAAGGCAAATCAGCATCCTCCTCAGCATAATCCACGCCAATTCGTTTAGATATTTCAACATTAGCTACTTTTCCATTCTTTTCTTTTCCTATCCAAATCTTATCGTTTAATAATTGGCCTGTTTGGCTTTTTCTAAAACCCATGGACTTACCCACGAGTCCAGGGCCAGATGCTAGCTTTGCCGTTCGTTCTCCTTTACCCGTTCTTGCTCTCATCAAATCTATACCAAACATTGGTTCAATGGCTCGAATTAAAACTGCATCAGCATAACCCTCCACATTTGTGACAATATTAAATAGGTGATGTATTCCATAGCAAAGATAAATATACGCGCATCCACCTTGTTCATACATAACCTCTGTTCGCTTGGTTCTCCTATGATAAGCATGGCTTGCTTTATCCGTTCGACCATTGTACGCTTCTGTTTCGACAATCCGTCCACCCACTAGCCCTTCCGCAGATTGGTGAAATAATACCATTCCAATAAGTTCGCGACATATTTTTACTACATCATCACCCTGATAATATGATAATGGGATATTTTCGTATCTTAATCGATCTAACATTTTCAACAAACGTAATACTATGAAAACATTAAAAACCATTCTATTTATTTTTCTTGCCACTTTCGCCTCTACAGCCATGGCTCAAATTTCGACTCCCTCAGCCAGTTCAGCGGGTTCTGTGGGTAGTACGGTTGGGTTAACTGAAATTACCATTGAATATTCACGACCCAAAATGAAGGGTAGGAAAATCTTCGGAGAAGGTGCAGACTATCTACAACCTTATGGTCAGTTGTGGCGAAGTGGGGCCAACCGAGGTTCTAAGTTAATACTCAGCACAGATGCCAACATTGGAGGTACTGATGTGAAGGCCGGTGAATACTTGATTTTCACTACTCCGGGAAAAGACAATTGGGACTTCATGCTCTACTCTGACATTAGTCTGGGAGGGAATGTTGCCGCTTACGACAAAGAAAAGGAAGTCATGATGACCTCTGTAAAACCAACTATTCTGGACAACAATGTTGAGACATTAACTTTTAATATCTCTGATATTTCAGAAGACAACACCAGCGCTAACATCCAATTAGCTTGGGCAAATGTGTCAGTCAAAGTACCTGTTAAGGTTAGCTACGATGATGAAGTAATGGCAGACATTGCCGCAAACACGCAAGTCAATCCTAGAAGCTATATCGATGCGGCCAACTATTATTTTAATGCTGGCAAAGATCTAAATCAAGCACTTGAGTGGATCAACCTGTATTTAGCCGATGGTGAGAATTCAGATCAATTTTGGAACATTCATACGAAAGCAAAAATTCTTGCTGCTCTGGGAAATAAAGAGGAAGCTATTGCAACAGCAAAGGATTCTCTCAAAAAAGCAAAGAGTGACGGGCGTGGAGGGTTTGGATACATCAAGAGAAATGAAGATTTGCTCGCTGAACTGAAGTAAGAAAAGTGTTTTTGATTTACAGAAGCGAGTCTATAGGGCTCGCTTTTTTTATAGGCTGATTAGGGTCTGCTGAAAAAGCCTCAGGCGCATTAGATACGAGCGAGCGAAGCGAAGATGTATAGGCATACTTCGAGCTGAAGCTCGTGAAGTACCATGCCTGTGGCTTGACAGGGATGATGTGCCTGAGGCTAGCGTAAAAAAGAGCCACGTTTTTTTTTGAAAGTGCAAAGGAAATCTACAAATACTCTTGAAATGCATGCATTCATAACTTTAGCTAGATGTCTTATTGTTTGTTAGATAAGGAGTTACGTGTGTTTCAGCAGGCCCTAATTATTCAGAAAGCAGTTCATTTACGATTCTATTCAAGTCATTTTTAAAAGCCGTATAATAGTCTCCTGTAGCTGGCCCATTGAAGTAGCTATGGACATATCTGGCATATCCATTTTTATCTAAAATCACCAAAGTAGGGAACGCATTAATTCGATCAATAAAAGGAAATGAAAATGCTGCTTGTGCTTTGCTCAGCTGCCCTCCTAAGTAGATATCATAAGGAATCCCCAAGTTTGATTTATAATCAGCAATTCGCTTTAGCCCATATTCTTTGGAGTAGTTGGGTTCATAGGTGCTGCCAACAATCTCAACAGCCTCATTTTTCGATTTGTACCAATCCACCAAGAAGCGAGTTTGATCAAAACTATTGGGACACCAGGTGCCGAACACTTGAATAATAACCACCTTCTCCGCATATTTAGACACATCTATGGAATTCCTTCCGCTACCTGCGCCAAGCAAATCGTAATAAGGTTTGTGCTTGACTTCATCCAGAACCACCATACCAAAGGGATCAGCTATTTCGACATCATTATCATATGTGGCAACCCAATTTTCTGAGTAGCTTTTTTCAAAATAAAATTCACCTTCCCAACCTTCATCGGTTTGGATCCCCATCAGCATAAAAGCATGAACCCCATCGAATGAGGACATTTTTATCGAATCGCCATCCAACACACCTTCGAAGAACCTAAAATCACCTACCTCTGTTAAGAGAGTACCCATTACTTTGTTTCCTTCTTGCTCAAACAACCCCACAGCAGGATATTTATCAGCAGTGCCCGGTTTGAATTCAATTGCCCATTTACTGTCTATTTCAGGGTAAGATTTGCTTGATGTTTTAAATCGCACTTCACCGAAACTTGCCTTGAAAGTTACATGACTGGATTGATAGTTTTTCTTCCAAATCCCAACCATCTCGGTATCTGAATATCTGGCCCGAAGGGTGGCGTCAAAAGGATCTAAAGGAATAAAAATACTATCTCCCACGATGCTGGAATACTCAATTACTTGTCTATCAGCACCATTGATTAGGGTGATTATCGGTGCTTGGTCTTGACGCCCAGTGATTTCAAATGTAAATGGCGCCTGCACCTTAGCATACTGAAAATAGCCATTCCACAGCCCATCACTCAATGTCTGTGAATGACTCGAAAAACACCCAAAAAAAGACATCAATATGAATGCTCTTCTCATTTGCGGAGTTAATGATTTCGGCAACTGTATGGTTACGCTCTGAAACCTATTACCATAATATCATCATTTTGGCGGTTGGCTCCAGTCCAGTCTGTAAGGAAATCGTCTGCAATCACCTTTTGCTGATCCATCAGGTGACCACTATTCGTTCGAAAGAGCTTAGACAACCTCTGACTGGTCAGCTTTTTATAATCCTTTCCTCCAATAAGATTAAGCACCCCTGAGCTACACAAATAGAAGGAAGACTTGTCAGGGTTTTCCAATGTAATAGAACTGTATGCCAGCTTCTTATCGCCAGTCTCACCTACCTGATGCTTTTCTCCCTCTATGATTTGGGCTTTATCTCCAGTAATTTGAAAAAGATCCATATTCGCTCCAGCAAACTCCATTTCTTTGGATTGTGTGTTGAGCTTTACAATTCCAATGTTGGCATTCGTGTTGAGAAGAATATTTGCTTTGTTCTTGAATTTTGCCTGTACTTCTGCATGCAAAAATTGTAAAATGGAACCGGTGAAATCAATGGAATGCTCATCAACCATTTTTTTAAGAGCATTCATATAAATCCGTATCATCATATTGGCCAGATGTCCTTCACCAATACAGGTAAACAATGCGAGATACGCATCGTCTTGATTGCTATGAAACCAAAACCCATCACTACCGACACGACCCTTTGGTTTATTAATTACAAAGGCCTCTGAAAAGTATTCTAACAGAGTATCTTCCTGAGGAAGCCTGGAAAAATAATTCTGGCTTGTTTTATCCTTGATCTTGTCAAGGCTATGAAGCCAATCTTGAGTATTTTCTGATTTGTAAACGCCCTCTTCCATTGCTATTTGTTATTCTAATCCTAATACAACAAAGGCTTCATGACCGTTCCATTTGATTGGAATAACGTAAACAGATACGTCATCTGGTATATCCAACTCGTCTGGCATTCCCTTAAAAACAATGGGCACTGAGATCAGGAAGTTTGCTCCTAAATTTGCCCTTACATTGCCCGCCACGACATTGGATATCTCACCAGCCATGTCAAGAATATCTTCTTCCGAAGGATCATTAAAACCAATAAAAAGCCCAATAAGATCTGCAAACATATCATGATCAGCCGATATATACACAAAACCCTTTCTGCTTCCCGATATGGCAATCATTCCCGTGAAATCTTTTAGAATTAAACCTTCAGTTTCCTTTAAATAAGGGACTTTAACATCTGAGTCTATCTCTGTAAGGTGCTTAAAATAATTGTTTACCGAATTGATAAACAAACTGCACGTAGCTTCAAATTCTTCCTTTCTACTCTCCATTCCTTTTCAATAATTTATCAAAGGAACGTGCTAAATCTTCTGCACTAACAGGCTTATACATGAATCCTCTGGCACCTTTATCCAAAGCCTGCAATCCTGTTAATTTATCAGATAAGGCAGTAATGATCATAACTTTAGCAGTTGGGTGAATTTTCATAATCCCCTCAAGACATTCAATTCCATCCATTTCGGGCATGGTAATATCCAATGTGACTACATCCGGTTTTTCCTTCTCTACAAGTTCCAATGCCTCCATACCATTGGCTGCTTGACCTATGATTTCCAAATCATAGGTTTCAAGGTTCTTCTCAATAGTACGTCGCATGATTGAGGAGTCATCCACTATTAGCAATCTCTTCGTCATTTCTTTTCTTTTATTTCATCACTCCAGGATATTGTATAATCATACCAAATGATTTACCCATTTCATTTTTAACTTTAAATGTGCCATTGTTCTCAGCAATTATTGATTTCACCACGTGCATACCCTGACCTCTTCCTGAATGCTTGCCTGTTATTTCTGAGGTTGAGAATCCTTCAATAAAAATCAATTCCGCCAACTGAGCATCATTCATTTTTTCCAATTCATCTTCTAGCACAAGTCCTTTTTCGAGGGCATTCGCTTTTAGCATATTTAAATTCAACCCTGCTCCATCATCAGCATATTTGATAATTAAATCATTTTCAGGATTTTTCTCTATTGAAATAGTAATTGTTCCTTTGACTAACTTCCCAGCACTAACTCTTCCACTTGACTCCTCAATTCCATGTATGATTGAATTTCTGATAAGCTGAATCATTACATCCTTATAAGGCTCAATATATGTCTCGGGGATTTCTACATTATCTTCATTGTCAAAAGTTAACTGGACAGACTTACCGACTTCCTTGGCAATTAATTGAGCCCCTCTCTCCAAAGCGTCTATCACCATAATGTTAGAAACGCCCGCCCCTTCGGAAGGAAGTTTCTTATAAATACTCACGATTTTATTTAGCATTTCAGAGACTTCCTGAATCATTCTTTCTGCTTCATCGATTTCATACAAAATGGCCAGAAAGTCCTTCCCTCTAATTTCTCGTGATTTCAATTTTACAATTGCTTCTTCGATCTCATGGAATTTATTGGACATCAGATCCATTCCAATCACAACTGCATTTCCCTTTAGGTTATGTATGATATCCATAGTGAAACTCAACAGTTCATCGTACTTTTCTTTTTCATTTCGCTCGTATCTCTCCGAAATGCTCTTCAGCAACTTCGTAGAGTTGTGCAAAAATCCTCTTAGAACGGAAGGGTCTATCTTCAGAATACTCAATACGCGTTCGGTTTCTTGTTGCTTTTTCTTTTCAGCCTCACCAAGATGCTGCTTCAATAAGATCGCCTGAGTTTCATCAGAAACCGTAACCATGATTCTTTGAATCTTACCCTTTCGATGAATACGTGTGAAGTCGACTAGGATATATTTCGTTGATACTACCCCGTCTAGTTCAGTATGAATTTTTACCTCATCAATCGGATTGAGTTGGTTGACCACATCTTCATCCATTTCTTCATTAAAAAGATGTTTCATAAACATCTCCAAGGCTTCTAATTCTCTTGGTAGGATAAGTGGTCGCATAAAGTTGGCGAAATTCTCTCCAGCAATCCGATTATTACCGAATATGCTAACCATTGCCTTTGAGTGTAGTTTGGATATTTTAAATTCTCTATCCAATAAGAAAATTCCCTGATGGATATTTTCAAATACGACCATCGAAACCCCATAGATATTCTCATAAAGAAATTTGGCCTTATCTCTTTGTTTCCTTAGCGCCTGATGGGATTTTCTTATTTCAAGAACCATTTTATTGAAAGTGTCGGCGTAGCGGCCTAGCTCATCCTTTGTTTCGATCACAACCTTCTTGGATAAGTCTCCTGCTGAAACATTTTTAGTGAAGACTTCAAGAGTGCCTACATTCTTTAGCAGATTGGACACTACTCCAGACATTAACCAGTATGCAATCAGCCCAATTATCAAGTCCAACTCAAGAGACGAGTAGAACTTGGTAAATGCCTGATCTGAAACTTCGACACTATATCCTTGAATTTTATCAGTCATATAGTCTTCCGCTCTCTTTAGTAAATTAATTCTGGTTGTACTGGATTGATACCAATGAGCGGGATCCTCTTGCAGCGTATCATTTGCAAAAAGTACTTCTCTCATTCTAACCACTTCATCCACTTCTTTTCCGTTAACAATATCTTGTAAATATTGATTAAAATCCTCATTAGCAATGATGCTATAGGCTTCCATAAAAGACTTTTGGGAAGCGACCAGTGTGGTGAATTTATTATATAGATCGAACCCAAGATGGCTATGAGAGAAAGCTTGGGTACCAATTGCCCTCTCAATACTTGCATCTTCTTTTGCTTTTAGGAAATAAATAATTGCATGAACCTGTTGCGCTATTTCCTTGTCTCTGGTCTCGTCAATTAGCTTAATTACCGTATTCAAGCTTATGGTATTAATAAGAGAGTATTCATCTATCGATTCTTCTGATGATATAGCATGCTCATCAATACTTTTTCGTAGGTCTCCAATTTTATCATAGTAAGAATTTATGAGGTCCAAATCCTTCCTATGTAGGGACGTCAAATCCTTGAATTCTGTTTTAGAAATTTCGTCCTGAAACTGAACAAGAGTACTATCTGTCTTCTTTCGTTGTTTATCAAGATGCTCATTAAAGGATGCCCCTTGATTAGACAAAAATCCAGACGAAATACTTCGTTCTTTTTGTAATTCATGTACTACATGATTTATCTCTATGCCTACGGTTATTGCCTTATTAAGACGTTTGGCATCAAAATAGTCTAGGTAGTTGTGCTTTACTTGCAAAAAGTCGAAAACAATAATTATTAGAATTAGCGGTAGAATAACTATCGCAAATTTTTGGCGAATCGGGAGATTTGTTAGTCTTTTTATCATGAGATGATCAAACTCCCGAATTAGGACATAACCTTGTTAACAACATTTACCAAATCTTCCTCAGTGAATGGTTTCACAATGTATTCAGCTGCTCCCAAGGAAAGGCCCTTGTTTACAACCGTCTGTTGACCAACGGCACTTATCATTATGACTGTGGATTCCACTCCTTCTTCTCGCAGCACTTTCAATATTTCAAACCCCATCATATCTGGCAATATATTGTCCAGAGTGATCAAATCAGGTTGCAGGTCAATAGCCAGGTCGATGGCTTGCTCACCATTTTCTGCTTCGCCAACAACATTGTAGCCAGCCCCACTTAGGGCCGTCTTAATTAATGATCTCATGTAAATAGAATCATCTACTACCAATACTTCCTTGCTCATAGTTTTGTATTATCAGATTAATAAATTGCTTGTATTACTTACAGACCTAATCACGTCTTTACTTAAAAACAGATTTAAATAACATCTTTTATTTTGTCGACAAATTTATTTTGAAATGACCAAATAAAATCTGGAGAAACATCGAGTTCCTTTCCTTCAAAGACAGCTTTAAAATGAACTACAGAATCATATTCACGCGAATCCTCTTCAAGATATTTATTTACTTCACTTGCCTCCAAAACCTTTAGCGTTGGTACCTGTCCATAAATTTCAATTCCAAGAAAATTTGAGAACTCCGTAATTACCGCTGCGGCTACCATATTGTCAATTTCAGAAAGAAAGCCAAGTTTCATAATTGTACTTTCATTTGAATCATCAAAAATTACTTTCTCTGGCAGACATGCCTTATAAAGTTTATTAACTTCAGTTTCAGAGAAAATTAAATGGCTAGTCCCTTTCAAATCTCCCATCAACTCAGTCTTGATAAGATGTACACTTCCTGCGTCATCTGAATAAAGGCGTTGCGCACCTTCATTTGCATTGTCATAATCAATTTTTTCGATCGTGATAGGACTCTGTAATATCTGTTCCATTGACGACTTTGCCATTGACAAACCATCAAAAATTAATTTGGTGGCTATTTTGAGTTCACTTTCGTTTAGATGCTCCATCATGATTGTTGATATTTCATATATAATTCCTAATTCTTTAAGATATTCATAGCTCAATGATAGCATGAGTATCCCCAAATTTCTATCCGTACTTATGCTGATATTTCTGTCGGTATTTAATCTTGCTCCAATTTGTCTATTATACTGATAAGCTCCGCATTATCAAAAGGTTTCACTATATAATCCTGCGCTCCATTGGCTATCCCTTCGGTTATAGTTGATTGTTGTCCGACTGCACTTATCATGATCACCTTAGAAATGAGCTCCTTTTCCTTAAGCGCTTTTAGGACGTCTATTCCTGTCATATCAGGCAAAACATTGTCAAGAGTTATCACGTCAGGAGTCAACTCCAAAGCGAGATCAATAGCAGATTCCCCGTCTTGAGCTGTTCCAATCACATCATATCCGTTCTCCTCAAATGTTGTTTTCAACATGGATCGAATATAGGAAGAATCATCAACAATCAATATTCGCATAGTATACTAAATTACTTATTTATGCTAAATCTTATTCACCACAATAACTAAACCTCAAATTTCTCAGGTATCTCGAAGATTATTTATCCTGTCATGGCCTTTTTTTTGTACATCCTAGTTTTCACATCATATATATCAAATAACATTTTTCCATGATCTGGCATGATGTCGTAATATCCAATAATGAGTAGTCCTTCCTCATTAAGGCTATCAAACAGGAGATCAAGTACTCGTATTTTCAGCTTTTGGTCAAAATATATCATCACATTTCTACATAGAATTATATCGAATTTTTCATTCATCGGATCGATGACCAGATTATGCTTCCGAAAAGACATGTTAAATTGAAATTTCGATTTGACGGTAGCGTAAGCATCCTTGTAATCAAAATAATCCTTAAGATCTTTGTTAGGAAAAAACTTCAGAAAAGGAACCAGATATTGGGTCATGAGCAAAGTTGAATATTCTCCTTTAATTGCTTTATTCAAAGCTGAGGTACTCAAGTCCGTAGCTGTGATCTTTGTTTTAGCCAGCAGTCCGCTTTCTTCTAAAACAAAACTCATCGTATAGACTTCTTCTCCAGTGGAACATCCTGCATGCCATATCTTACGGGAGCTATCAGAATTCTTGGGAAGTATATCATCTCGCAATTTGATCCAGACATCAGGATTGCGAAAGAGTTCCGTGAGGTTTACCAACAAATCATCTATGGCATTGTCAAAAAAATGCTTGTCCCTTAACACCTTAGACCAAAGTTCAATACTCGACTCCATACGATGCTTCATCATCAACCTTACGATTCCCCTCTTAAGTGATGTCTGCTCATAGTTGGTGAAATCAAGACCATATCGATTATTGATAGCCACCATTAGGGAAGAAACCTCCTCATCGTTTATCATATTAGGTGGTCCAATTCCCATGACAATTAATTTTGAGAAGTTGATTTAAATAGCATATCCATAATAGCTGCTACATCTATAACTGGGCAGACATGCCCTGTGCCAAGTATAGTTGATCCACTCAATATTTTACTCGTATTTAGTGGTTTAGGCAGCTTTTTTTCGACTATTTCTTTCTGCCTTAATAGCTTATCTACAACGATTCCCAAGGTTCTTCCCGAATGGGATGTCAGTATCACACTGAGTTGGTCATCGCTTTTAAGCTTATTGAAACTTGTTTGTTGTTCGTTTATCTGATGTATGTCTGACAAGCTCGATAACTGCAACAAATCCTTTAAAAATGAAATAGAGACCGTCTCATTGTTATAGTCAACCACTAATTCATTGCTTATTTTGTGTACTTCCTTTTTTTGAAAATAAATTACTGAATCTATGTATGTCAATGGAATGGCATATTCCTGATGATCCACTTCAAAGAGCAATGAGCCTTTTAGAGCCAGAGAAGATGGAAGTACCATGTGAATTGAAGTGCCTTTTCCGAGTTCCGTGTCTACCGTCACCTGTCCTCCAATGGATTCGACAGCCCTTTTCACAACATCCATTCCCACTCCTCTTCCCGATATTTCTGTTACAGATTCTGCACTGGTAAATCCTGGTTCAAATATGTACCGTATTATTTCACTATCTCTTAACTTATCCGCCACCTCTGCGGATACCATCTTCTTTTTGACAATCTTCTCTCTAATTCGACTTGTAGATATTCCATTTCCATCGTCCGAAACAGTAAGTATTACATTGTCTTTTTCATGGTTAGCATCTAAGCTAACTGTACCGTATTTGGGCTTACCCATTCTCAGTCTATCTTCCTCATTCTCTATTCCATGGCTGGCACAATTCCTAATCAAATGAATAAGTGAATCGCTTATTATTTTCAGGATGTTTCGATCTATCTCAACTTCCGTCCCTTTTAGCGAAAGTTTAATATCCTTATTCTCCGTAGCTGCCGCGTCTCTCAGTACTCTATGGAATTTATTGAAAAGAAAACCCATCTGCACCATTCGGGCATTCATAAAACCATAGTGGAGATCAGATGAGATTCGTTTTAATCCCTCAAATTCCAAAGTACTCTTCCCATTGGCTTCATGTATGGTTATAAGTCTATCACGCTCAATTACCAATTCGCCAACTAAATTTAGCAGCTCATCCATTTTCTTTACAGGGATTTGCACAACATCAGCAAATTTGATTTCCCTTGCAGTACCGATATCCTTATCTGCTTCCTCAACAATTTCTTCCTCACTGGGTGCTGACGTATCTTGATTTCTGGCGTTCTTCAGGTAGACTTCCAGTTTTGTTCGAATGCCTATATAACTAACCTTCTTTCCTGATTCTACTGCATTTATCAAGCCTCCCAACGCATCATTTGCCCTAAACAAGCTGTTCATCAGCTCCTTGGTCATCGTGATTTCTTTGTTGTTAAGAGCTCCGAAAATATCTTCCATAGTATGAGACAAATCCGCAATGGAATCTATGCCCATTAGCATGGAATTTCCTTTTAAAGTATGTACGATTCTGAAAATAGAATCAACAGCACTTTTATTGGTAGTATCCTGCTCTAATTCAACAAATAAGTTATTGAGCTTTTCGAAATTCTCCAATGCTTCTGTGAGAAATAATTGGCGATATTCTGCGTCTTTAGAAGTCATTTTAAACTATTTACTAAATAGGCTCCAATTTCCTTTACGTCTAATGAAACCGTAACTGCATT
>JAAEPI010000611.1 GCA_024232835.1 Cytophagales bacterium | reverse complement strand
AGAAAGATTTGCGGAAATTTTTCGAGATTTGTCCTTCTACATCAACTCTTGACATTTCATCCTAAGAGACAAACAAAGATCCTTCGCCGGACAGTTTTACACGTTCCCCACCTCGGTAGACGCCATAAACATCATGGTTTGTTGTTAGCAGGATGCCTGAAGCCATGGTAAATGATGCCAATTGCTCACAGTGTGACAAGTGTGCTGCACAGGAAACATTTAATCCATCGCCGAGGCAAGAAGGAGTGATTGGAGCAAAACTTTCAGTCATGCAATTAATAGACTTGCATTCGAGACGGTAAAATGTACTGTTTCTACGCGCTATAGTCTTTGGGAGCACCAACTTCGAACATGGGCCACCAGAGGTATGAATGAAACCAATTTGGTGCACTCTGAAAATTTGCATCATCTCATTCTGGTATGCCCAGGGAATCTCAATCCGTATTGACATTGTAACAGTGCTATTTTTATTATATGCAATTTGTGTAATAAATCCTCTAGAATATTCAAGAAACCGTGGGATATTGTCACCATATATTGTTTCGTTTATACCATTAATGTGCTGGAAAATGTGGCTTACTTGATTGTCGCTCAATATATTGAATAGTCTAACACCTGTTCTCAGGCTTCTTGGGTTGGCCAGCTCTAGAACATCACGAAGGAATGTTGTATATCGTGCCACATTTGACTTCACAATGTCCAAGTATCCTATAGAATTTTCGTGGATGCAGAACGTCTCCTCTGATACATTTTCTAATGCATGCCCAAGGTCCCGGTGCAATTCCGCTATTTCCTTATCGATCCCAATTTGATATGTAACAAGCTTTTTCATAGGGGAATCTTTTGAAACAGACCGCTGATTTCTTCCTCCATGTCCGTATCTTGGAGTTTCATCCGCCTCATGCAACACAGTTATGTCTGCACCTGAAAAATGATCATGATGTTCGTAAGCTAGCACAGTATTTTGTCTATAATATTATCGTATATATTATAATATTGTGTTCGTGTTACACTTCTATTTGATAGT
>JAAEPI010000610.1 GCA_024232835.1 Cytophagales bacterium | reverse complement strand
TTTGAAGCTATAATTAATAAGAACTCCTTTGAGTATTCTTTAGAATTGTTTTGCACCACTAGATCATTATTGACTGGGTCAGCAAGCTCAATTTATGAGGCCAAATCCATAAACATTAGCAGAATGCTAGCGAGTACAGGTCGAAATCTTCTGCCCTGCTGGAAAAACGAAACACGTGAAAAATTGACAATACAGCCTCATATATAACACCAGCCATAGTTCTTACCAGGAATATTTTATTTATGAGATTTGTGACTGGAGATTGCAGTGGCAATTTTTTTTAGCATTTAGCCCTATGGACTCCATTTTCCATTCCATTCCTTTACCACTTGCCCGCGTTCGCCACCTACTGGCAACTAGGTGGAACTGTGGCTACAATGGGAGCCAATGGGAGTGAAGCTTCTCCTCTATTCTACTTTCTCTGCTAATCTGAAATAGTTGCCCAGAGGCGTCGCCAATATGGCCGCTGAGTGTTTCGTCTCCTCCTATAAAAGAGTCTCTGGTTTACCGATGAGCTCCAGTTAATCTATTTTCATTTAACTGTGAGATTTATCAAACATAAAAAGCCCAGTGATGTAGCTACACAGTTTGCCATGGCTTTGTTTTCCCTCCTTTATATACACTTATCTACACACCTGGACCACAATTTCTAGAAGGCGTTGTTGCTAACCCTCAAACAACTTAGCAGGTTG
>JAAEPI010000609.1 GCA_024232835.1 Cytophagales bacterium | reverse complement strand
TGTGTTGAGAACAAACCTCCCGCAAAAATATAAGATTTGAGACACTTATTGTTTTTTAAGCAAGGAATAATTACAACCGACCTAATAGAGGCTCAGTTGACCCTTTTGCCAAGTACATTTTCATCCCTATGGGCAATCACAAACAGTTGTTCGTATGTGCAAATAAATTGTAGATAATTTGATATAATTAAAAGTCCGGTTGAGGGATCGATTGATATCGATTATTTGAATTTTTTCAATATCCCCTCCATACACCTTTCTCCGTCCATAGCGGCTGACACAATCCCTCCAGCATAGCCAGCACCTTCCCCGCAAGGAAATAACCCTTTGACTTCCACATGCTCACAGGTCTCCTTATCTCTGGGAATTCGAACGGGAGAGGAGGTTCTGCTTTCCACTCCAACAATCTGAGCTTCGTTCGTCAAATACCCCGGCATCCGTTTTCCAAAAGAGCGAAAGCCTTGGCGCAATCTATCAGTTATAAATGGTGGCAGTACTTGATACATGTCGGCTGAAACTATTCCTGGCTGATAGGAGGTTTCGGCCAGGCTGGTTGAGACATGTCCGTTGACAAAGTCCATCATGCGCTGGGCTGGTGCGGCTTGAGTTTCTCCACCAGTTTTCCATGCAGCTTGCTCCACAGAAGCCTGAAATTCCATAGCAGCCAATTCTTCGTGTTTATGAAACTCCTGGATGTCATTAAGTTCTACTTGCACCACAACGCCTGAGTTAGCAAATTGGCTATCTCTTTTCGAGGGACTCATGCCATTCACAACGATTTCCTCCTGATTGGTAGCAGCCGGAACAATGAACCCTCCAGGACACATACAAAAGGAAAAAACGCCTCGCTCCCTTTGTTGAAAATGTGTTTTCGCAACCAAAGAATATGAGGAAGCCGGTAAATATTCTCCTCGGTTATCGCAGTGATACTGGATTTTGTCAATCAACTGCTGAGGGTGCTCGATGCGTACGCCAAGTGCGAAGGGTTTAGCTTCAATTTTAACTCCCACCTTTTTGAATGATCGGAAAATATCTCTCGCAGAATGTCCGGTTGCAAGTAACACCCCCACGCCCTTGTGTTCATTCCCATTGGACAATTTCACACCTTTCATTTCACCATCGGATATGATGAAGTCTGTGACTCGGCTGTCAAAGTGAACTTCACCCCCAGCCTGCTCAATGGTTTCGCGCAGGGTGGTTACCAGCTTCGGTAGCTTGTTCGTACCAATGTGGGGATGTGCCTCAAAAAGAATCTCTTCCGGTGCGCCATGGGCTACCAATATTTCGAAAATTCGTCTAACACTTCCTCGCTTTTTCGATCGGGTATATAATTTCCCATCAGAGTAAGTACCCGCTCCCCCCTCCCCAAAACAATAATTGCTCTCAGGATTAACTAGATGATCCTTGTTGATGGCGGCTATATCTCTTCTGCGATTTTGAACATCCTTACCCCGTTCTAAAATGATCGGCTTTAGACCGCCTTCAATGGCTCTGATGGCTGCAAATAATCCAGCTGGGCCAGCTCCGACAATGGTGACTGGTTCTGCGTTTCGGACATTATGTTCTTTTTGGAAAAATTCAACGTACTCATACTTCAGTGGTAGATTATCCACCTCCACTTGCAGATTAACCTTAATCTTTTTCTGTCTTGCATCTACTGATCGCCGGTTAATACGGAAAAACTGACCCTCAGAGAGCTTTCCGATTTTCAGTAAAAAAGATTGAAGATTGGTTTCATCAAATCCAACTTCTGGAGGTACAATCAAGTTGTGAATTGGCATGGCAAAGCAAGAAAAATAGATTGCAAATTTGATAAATAATTAAATGGATATTAAACTTTGTTTTTTTGCGACCCTTGTAATTAAAACTTGTTGCCATAGACTTTTATTTAAGTTCTTCATAGAGTTCCTGAGAAGATTTCTCTTCATCTTCCAGCA
>JAAEPI010000608.1 GCA_024232835.1 Cytophagales bacterium | reverse complement strand
ACCAGTGATGCCACTGGACTTGCAGTGCGTTATTCTTATCTCTGTGTGCTGTGTTCTGAATAAAATGTTATGGAAAAAAACCCTGTGTCCTACACAGTACTGATCCGAGGTATGGTTCTCTCCTCCTCTGCTGGAGGGGAGAGCTGCGCGCCGGCTCTCCATGCACCTACATGATATTGAAAAAAAAAAGAAACATGAGGTCCATCTCGGGAATCCCCATTGGGCATTGAGCGCCAAGGTCTCATAATCGAGGCCAGAGGCCTCGATTATGAGATCTTGTCGCGACCCAGAAGTAGGTTCAAGGTTGTTTTATGTCCCATGCCAGGGATTTTTCGATCGTATGTCGAGGGGTCAGCGCGCGCGCCGCCGCCCCACAATGAGTATAGTTGGGATCCCTCATGGGATTCTGTAGTGGTATGTAGCTTCAATCGGCAAAAATGATTTTCAAACAAATTATGGTCTAGACCCACATAATATGTAGCAACAGTTTGTATTTCTCTCCAAGACACACAGGAAGTAAATAATGTGATCACTGCAGGCAAAAAAGAAGCAATTCTGCACTGCAAAACAGCAAATGTCACTTGGACCTATTGAACGTTTTTCTGCAGAAACATACAGTTTCAGCTTAATTGTTTAGCACTAACTAAGACTTCAGTGAAGAAGCCAAATCTTGAATGGCTTTCTTCAGTCACTTCCATCTGCTTCTCTATGTCAGGCATGTAGTATCCTTCCTTCAGTCTTCCCAGGAAATACTCAGGTCTCCTTGTTGAGATCTTCTTGTTGTTTATGAATCTAGGCCTTATTCAGAAACAACCATGTAGTTGTGTGTCTAAGTCCATTTTTTAGGCACTCCCCCATCTTAGGTGGTGGAATTTGTCATATCTCAGTGGTAGCGGTTGGGATGGTGATGCATAGTTCGATGAACTGAGATGCATCAAAGTTACCGTAATCTTGTCCCCATCCAATTTTGCCTTTTTGTGTCAACATTTTGACAATTTCTGGCTCAATACTGCTATCGGATCAAACTGCGTAACTGGACGAGGTGGACTTTTTCACATCGAAATTGTGGTTTTTTTCACATCGGAATGGCTTTATGGGAGTATGCTCAGGGGAAGTGCCCGGCCATCGATAGATGATGCTTCGTTATTCTGTTGTACTTTTCCTTAACAAAGTTACAACCTAGGAGGAGTATCGTGGGGGAGAGCTACAGTTTCTAACGTCTTGGTGGTCCTGAATAATGCCTTGTGTTTGGTGCTGCATAGTAATAGCAAAGGCGTTCTCCTTCATAGTAGACCAGGGACATTGCCATTGAAATGAGATAGGATTTCCATTCGTTTTTCTTGGACATTTCATGTGCTTTTTTGAAAAATGTGACGAACTGCTCCAAAAGACCCTTTGTATCTGACAGAGGGTATGATACTTCATAAGTGTATTTGTGGTTTTCCACTATTGTAGGTTTCGTCAAGTTAGGACCCCACAATTTCCAGAACTTCTGCTCCTCGCCTGTGAGCTAAATGGTGTTATGCAATTTTTTTTCTTAATTAGAGAAGATTGAGAAAAACAACTAACACTTTCAAACTCCTGCTTGCTCTTTGGACAGGACCCTATGATCGGATTCCGCATTTCTTCCATAGCCCCATCATTGGACTGGGTCTGTAATTAGGCACACACCTCTATGTACATTGTTCCTCATCAATTTTTATGTACCTAAACGAACCAGTTGGGGCTTTTCTGATTCTGGTGGCTGCCCGACATTAGTACCAGTGGATTCGACAAGTGGATTGATCTCTGCAATCTCATT
>JAAEPI010000607.1 GCA_024232835.1 Cytophagales bacterium | reverse complement strand
GCGGCTGGTTGAATTCACCACCACTAGTCAGAGCTCTCATTTTCATGCTTTGATGGATGCCATACAGGACAGCGATCCCAGTGGAATGGGCATTGCTCTTGTTCCATACGAAGATGGGAAGAAACGAGCGGTGTTGGTCCACCGCAAGAGGAAAAGACCTCTCATTGGCAGCTCATCAAGACTAGAGGGGGATACAGTACGTTTTTATTAGTTGCACTCGTTGTACACCTCAACACTCCACAGTACGTTTTCCATTTCTGATGCCGAAACGACGTGCGCTTGCTTTAACGCATGAGATGTTGGAGAAGTCGTCATCTGAATTGAAGGATGCTGATAGACGAGAGACAGACGTCGTCAAAAACACCTCAATGGTATGTCTCTGTAACACACTGGGTTGACTTAGAGCACTATGTTATTGTTGTGCAGAACGCCTGCACAATCCCAGTAGTAGTTTCATTATTACATGCCATGGGATACCTGTTGTCTTCCCTAGTGCTATGTTTTAGGAAGTTGTCTTGATTTCCATTTCTCCTTATAGGTGAGGAACAACAGAGATGGGGACCTGCAAAACGGGCATAAAAGGAAGAAGTTTGGAGCCAAGGCACCCCATGAAAAGGTTAGTCCAATCCAGTAGTAGGGAATAGGTTTTCCAAGTCCATGATTCCATATGTACAGGGTGTCCCATGGTAAATTCACGCATTATAATCTCCCATGCAGCAACCAACTCCCATTAACATCGGTACCTAACTTTGATCTATGCAACTTTTAATTTCACAACCAAGAAAATTTTCTGATTTCCAAACCCATTGATTTTTGAAGTGGAAACCATGGAACAACTTGTGTATATAGAAAACGAAGGGACTATTTTAGGTACATGCGTCTCCTAATGATGACAATTTTGCAGCACCGTCATTCTCTAAAATGGATTGGGGGCAAAATAATCAACCCATGGTGGTCAGCGATTCTTGCTACACAGAAGTTCAGATTTCCTGGAAGAAGTGACACTGAAAATCTCAACAATGCCAAAATTCTAGCAAAAGGAAAGAATATTTCAAAAATGGATCAGAGCCCTGAAAACAAGATATTCTTTGGATGGGTCTGCAAACTGGAAATGGCAGATATTGAAATCACAATTGGAAGTACAAAAAAGAAGGTTTTTCATAAATATATGGGATGGAAGAGCAAAAAACGAATAACAGTGTGCAAGCTATGGTGCAAGAATAGTACAAGGATTCCATTCTACTCCCTCCTGAAGACAGAAAAGTATGTGGAAGACCTTTGGACGTGCAAAAGATGTGGACAGCATACTGGTCTTGGCTGGGCAAAGAGGAGACATATAGCTATGTGCTACTACCAAAGCAGGTACTACATTATAATGATCACCAAATTGGTGCCAGCTTAATTCTTGAAAATTCAGACAGAGGGGGCTCTGGCGGTTTCAGCGGGGGACTCAGAAAGGTGAGACAAGGAAGACACAGCTTCGTTTTCGAGTGGGGTGCTATGCAAGCTACAGGACTATCCTACAGAGGCTAAGAAGTGTGGGAATTCAACCAGATGAAAGCTTCCAGGATAACAACAACTATGCCATTTTTGACTGCGAGTCTTTGCTGCAGCCTCTAGGACCAAAATCTGAATTGGATTATTCCAAGACATTGAAGTTTACTAGTATTCACCAGCCTGCAATGATTGTAATTTGCTACAAAATAGCTGATGGGAAGCTAGAAAAGAGGATGTTTTGGAGAGATGAAAAGGAGCCAACAAGACTTACCAGAAACTTCATTCATTTCCTTCACAAGATTTCTGACAGGAATTTCTCATACCTGAGCAAGGTGAAATTCTGGCCATACTTCGAGAAATTGAGCCTGATGGAAAATATAGAGAAGAAACGCAATCTCCCAAGGTACAAGTCCATCAAGAGTGTTAAAAAAGCACTTCTGGATTACTGCAGGCGACTTGTGGTCATTGGCTACAATAGTGGAAGGTAAATATTACTTTTATTTCCAATATGCTGCATAAATAATAATTGCTTTTCTTTATAGCTATGATATTCCCGTTCTAAGATCAAATGGATTATTTGAGGTACTGAAGAGCAGGTGCAACAAGAAGCTGAATATCATAAAAAAGCATAATAGATATATGCAGTAAGCACAACCTTTGGTTTTTGCTATTCTGGCAAACATTCCCAATTTTTTTGTCATTCAGGATTCAGACAGACAGGCTGATTTTCAAGGACATTTTGTTCTTTAGTCCCATGAAATGCACCCTTCGACAGTTTCTTAGAAACTTCAAACTGGATAGTGTGGAGGAAAAGTTGCACTTCCCATACAATGTCCTAACTGATATGAAGAAACTTAGTATGCCCCTAACAGCACTAAAGTATTCTGACTTCAAGGATGGGATCTCGGGTGGTAGAAACCAGCTAAATGATGACTATAGAACATTCTGCAGGGAAATGCACCATGAAAATAATGAACAGAAGGTTCTGAAGAAGCTATCTTTGAAGAAACGCCCAATCCATGGAAAAGCAGTGTTCAATGAACTAAAGGTAGGTTATTTCTCATCATATTCTTTATTAGGACTTCTTCACTCTATGTATTTTCTAGAGACAGTGGATGTTGAAAAACTACAAGGCTCTTGGTCAAATTTTGAAAGAGTATGCAGTCAATGATGTTCTGCCATTCCACAAGGCTCTTCAGCAGCTACAGAAGTCCTTTGCCACCCTGGGACTTGGACATGTGTTCCATTCATTCATTTCCCTAGCACAGATGTCTTTCCATTATGTCATCAGGTGAGCTTTAGAGATGTATTTATTCTAGATTTTTTGTATCCTTGGTCAATTTGTTGCAGTGAAAATCAGGCCAGCCAGGACTTCTTTCTATTTTCAAAGTCTCTCTATGAGTCATTCAAGAAATACATGGTGGGAGGTCCCTCCATTTGCTATAGAAGAAAAACTACTGTAGGGGAGACAAAGATTTGTGAGAGCCAGTTTGGTGACAATAGCAATGTTTCTCAGGAACTTGTTGTCTATGACTTCAATGCGTATGTTTGCCAAGCACAATTTACTAGCAGGGCCAGGAAAGCAACTCAATTTTTCTTTACAGGCTCTATGCTTCAGTTCTCATGAAAACTGAGATGCCCATTGGTCCCTACTGCTTGCGGCTAAAGGAAGATTCATTCCGCCCAATGATACTAGCAGAGGCACACAATTCAATTGTCTGGCTTAGCTACATGGAGATGAAGACCAAGTGCCCAATTGCCTCTGTGTTCAAGGGAGGAGAACAGAAAATATACCTCTCCAATGCCCAGAAATGGGTTATGGTAGATGGAGTCAGCAGAGAGAAAAATATGATGTCCTGTTATGAATGGCTTGAATGTGGTGGTAAGTCTAGAGGTATAAGCATGATGATGACCAGATGCACAAAACTATTTTATTTGTAGCCAGTCATGGTTTCTGCCCCACATGTGTCATGAATCTTGGAGGGAAAAAGGAGTCCTCTCATAGTAAAAAGCTGAGGGAGAAAACAATGGAAAGGATAGAGGCAATTAGAAAAGAACCAAATGTCAAGAGCCTAACATATATGTGGGAATGTGACTTTAAATCTCAGTGTTTGGAAAACCCAGAAGTGGGGGATTTTGCATCACGTTTTAACCCCAGCAAAGCAGCGTCCAAATATGAGAGCCAGGAAAAAATCATTGATGACCTTCTGGATGATACTCTCACTGGTAAGAATGTAACAAATCTCTTAAATACTTATAATTCCCTACTATTTTTTTTTCCAGGATACATTCTGGCTACAGTTTCAATCAAGAAGAAGTTCAGAGCACAGCTTGACCACTACCCACCATTCTTCAAAAGGTTTATTTTGTTGTCAATTTGAGAAATAAGTACAACACTTTTGTGTTTCAGAGAAACTGTGGAGCCAATGGGTCCAATGAAGCTGAAGATGGATGCACTTGGGATAAAGCGGAGGAAGGAAAACAAACTTGTTGCTGGCCATGAGAAGACATCTTGGTTTCACTATAGGGAGCTTCAGTTCTATGTGGAGCTATTTGGAAGGGATGTCATCAACATTTATAATATCCAGGCTATTTTGGAAAGCAAAATGGAGCCTGCATTCACAAGAGTTTTTGAGGAGCTTGCCGCAAAAAGGAATACATATGAGAAAGCAGGGGATCAGTTGGGAGCCAAAACAATAAAAGGAGTGGGGAATCAGGTACACAAAGTTTTCTAATTGATTTGGAAATTGATCAGCTATTTTCCAATTTTAGTCATTTGGAAGCAGTATCAAGAATCTGGACAACCTTAGAAGTGTCACAATAAACCCAGGGCCAAGCATGTTGAAACGAAGGAGGAAGAAAACCTATATTGACTGCCAGACTTTGAGTACTAGCAATGACCACTTTGAGGTGGTCATGTCACAGGGAAGAAAGAAATTCAACCTTCCCTATCAAATAGGATACACAGGCAAGTTCAGTAGTACATAGTCACTAGGAAAAAAGAATAATATTATGGCACTTTTCCAGTACTCTCCATGGCCAAGCTACCCCTGATACAGGTCATGCATGGATACTATGGAAGATACTTCCGTAGGGACTGTTATGAGCCACTCTATACTGGTATACTTTTTTCAAAGTTTTTGAATTGACATAAAACACTAGGCATCCTATTTCTTAGATACTGACTCAATTGCAATGTCACTTGCATTTGAGAATGAGGGAATGCGGCTCAAGGAAGAAGTTCTTAACAATCCAAAATTGCACAGACAGTATGAGCAGGACAAAGCTTCACTCTTTGTGGATGAGAGCACCCCTGAAAGCTATGCCCAAACAAAAAATCAGTATGGACTCCTCAAGGTTGAGTGTACTCTGAACTTTCCCATTGACTGCATGCAACATGTATTCCCATTTCAGGTGGAATACCGCTGCTCAAAGGCTCTATATGTGGCTAGCAAACAGTACTTCCTGCTTCATGAAGATAAGAAAGCAACAAAGGTAAATTATTTTGGCATCCATTATGGCAATGAAATACTTGCAACTCATTCAGATTAGTGCAAAGGGCATAAGCATTGCTCAAAACCATGGCCTGCTGACAGAGAAAAACTTTTTGGCACTCATGGACCCAGGAAGAGCTCTGGAGTTCCACAATATTGGATTCCAAAGTCATGGACCTGTCATGCTTACCTACAAGCAGCAGAAGAAGATTATGGGGATCTATACCAAGAGAGTATTTGTGGACTCCAAGCTTGATGAGACTATTTCAACTGACCTCCATAAACAGAGGCAGGACAATGAGAAGAAGGCCATGCAGAAAAGGATCAATAGATCCAAGTGACATTTGCTGTTTTGCAGTGCAGAATTGCTTCTTTTTTTGCCTGCAGTGATCACATTTACTCCCTGTGTGTCTTGGAGAGAAATACAAACTGTTGCTACATGTGTGGGTCTAGACCATAATTTGTTTGAAAATCATTTTTCCCGATTGGAGCTACCACTACAGAATCCCATGAGGGATCCCAACTATACTCATTGTGGGGCGGTGGCGGCGGCAGCGCGCGCGGCCCCTCGACATACGATTTGAAAAAATCCCTGGCATGGGACCAACAACCTCGAACCTACTTCTTGGTCGCGACAAGATCTCATAATCGAGGCCTCCGGCCTCGATTATGAGACCTTGGCGCTCAATGCCCAATGGGGATTTCCAAGATGGACCTCATGTTTCTTTTTCTAGGGGGTGTCAATATCATGCAGGTGCATGGAGAGCCGGCGCGCAGCTCTCCCCTGGTGGAGGAGAGAACCATACCTCGGATCAGTACTGTGTAGGACACAAGGGTTTTTTCCATAACATTTTATTCAGAACACAGCACACAGAGATAAGAATAACGCACTGCAAGTCCAGTGGCATCACTGGT
>JAAEPI010000606.1 GCA_024232835.1 Cytophagales bacterium | reverse complement strand
TGAACAGTGACAATAGTGCTCTTGCTCTGAATGTTGAGGACATTCGGAGAAACATCAATCTCGATCTCGTAGGCATGGCATTGGGCAGGCATCTGAAAAAAAACCAATGCAAGGGCCATGCAACACACCACGGGTAAACAAAGGGTTTTCGCCTTTCTTAGATCCATTTTTTCTCCTTTATTAGATTTTGTTGGTTATTTAGTGTCTGAACGAAAACCCATTTTTACGCCATTTCAATTGGTTACAGATTTATTGGTGATGAAAAAATTCCAATTTCGCCTATTTCGATTTGTCTTTTTGCTTGCAAATTGAAAGGAAATGTGCTATCATCCATTTGATTTTATTTGATAAAAGCCGGTTAGTAAATCGAGTAGCACTTCCTTTCAAAAACGGCCTCAAGGCAATTATTCGTGGAGAAAATATGCGAAAAGTAATCGATATCCAGATGAAGTTTGGTGAAGTAGACATTTCAAAAATCGAGTTCGATCCGCGGTCACGCGATGAGATTCCCAAATTGCTTATAGGCCTCCAAGAGATTTATTGCAATCGCAAAGTCCGGGATGAGGTCTTTACAGTCCTGCGCGATTTAATCCCTGAAGATGTAGACCAAAGTAATGGTCGCAGGGGGATGGATCTCTGGAAAGTCCTGGTTTTAGGCACTTTACGGCTTAGCTGCAATTGGGATTACGACAAACTGATGGATATAGCAAACAACCACAAGACATTGAGGCTGATGCTTGGCCACAGTTCCGTGTATGACGACTATTATTATCCTTTACAGACCCTTAAAGACAATTTGTCTTTGTTTGCCCCTGAAGTTTTGGATCGCATTAACCGGATTGTTCTACAGCATGGCCACCAGCTTATTGGTAAAAAAAAAGACGAAGGACTAAGAGCAAGTTGTGACTCATTTGTTGTTGAAACCGATGTTCACTACCCGACAGATATCAATTTGCTTTTCGACGCGATGCGCAAAGTGATCCTTTTGATCATGGCCCTATGCGATGATCTGGGCGTGTCTGGATGGCGAAAGGGTGTATACAACCTGAAGAAGGTAAAGATCTACTTTCGAAAGGCCCAACAGTTAAAACGGTCGACATCGAAAGACAAAACAAAGAGAGCTAAAAGAGGGCAGTTGATCATCGATGCACATATGGCGTATGTGGAATTGGCCAACTCTTTCATTGACACAGCTAAAGAAACAATCCGTTCTCTCTCATCTACGAACGTAATGGTTCATTTGAGGATCGCAGAGATCCAAAAATACATTGCGCATGCAGAAAGGCAAATGGATCAAATTCGCAGAAGAGTTGTGGAAGGTGAAACCATTGCGCACCACGAAAAGGTCTTTTCGCTCTTTGAAGAGCACACCGAATGGATCAACAAAGGCAAAGCCGGTGTCTCGCAGGAATTGGGTCTCAAGGTTTGTGTTGTCAAAGATCAGTTTGGCTTCCTGCTTCACCATCGGGTGATGCAGAAGGAAACGGATGATAAGATTGCAGTGTCAATCATCAAGGAAACTAAAGAGCGTTTTCCGCAGTTGACGAGCTGCACCTTTGACAAGGGCTTTCACAGTCCAGCTAACCAAAAAGACCTGACAGTGTTACTGGACAAGGTAATACTTCCGCGAAAAGGGAAGCTGTCAGCGATAAACAAAGAGATCGAAAATTCAGAGGAGTTCAAAGAAGCCCGGCGCAAACACTCAGCTGTCGAGTCTTCAATCAACGCCTTGGAAAATCATGGTTTAGATCGCTGTCTTGATCATGGTGTCCACGGCTTCAAACGCTATGTTGGCTTGGCCGTATTGGCCAGAAATATTCAAATTATCGGTCATATCCTTCAGCAGAAGGAACTTCAGCGGGTACAGAAACTTGAGCGTAGACAGGGCAAGCAAGTGCGAGCAGTTCTATAATAACCTCAAACCAATCCCATGTGAGTATTCAAAGGGACCAGAGTGTCCAACGACAAGAGAAGCAACCCATAATAACGAAAGTATCGGCATATCCGCAATATGCCATTGGTATTTCCGATCTAAACTACGCCTTTTGTCAATTTCAGTCAAATGCTAACTCTGAAGGCAGCCCCGACCCAGGGGCCGCAAACTGAATATTTCCGGTTTTCGTTCAGACACTAT
>JAAEPI010000605.1 GCA_024232835.1 Cytophagales bacterium | reverse complement strand
GATTGTTTCTTTTAGTAGGTACCTAGCATTTTTCCAGCTTAGAAATGAATGAAGGAGATTGTTAAATTTAAACGTCTTCATGGGAAGATGATCGCAGTTGGAGAAAGTGTCATGTATTCAACTTCAAGGAAATGGCCGGCACCGTATGTGATTTTTTTTCTCTTTTTCGTGCTTCACGTGAGTGTACTGAGTGTGAGTGCCTCAGACCATCTATAGATTGCGTTTAACTCGTTTCAAATGACTACTATACTTGTCCGCATGGTTTGTATGCAATGTGTTACAATAGGGGAAGGTAGAGTCATCATTACCGACCGCTACTCAACTGGCCCAAATGTGGTCTACCCCATGGCCAAGGCTCACAACACTTTCTGGTGTGGCACGTGTAATGCAGCCACAAAGTCTTTTGTGCCAAAGGAAATTATGAAGGGATCGCATTTGGCTAATTCTTTGGCAAGAGGGGAGACCCTCTGGAGATACTCTTCAGATGGTAGAAAATGCTCACATTTATTGCAATCTGTCCAACAGTAAGCACACTCTTATGTAATTGACCAGGAATCATGAAAATGTGCGCATGGATGGACAGCCAGTGTCTGTCCATTTTGACATCACTTCCCAGCCTTGATATGGACATAACTTTTGATACATCCTGTTCTATCACAGCCAACAGGAAAATGCAGAACAAGAACAAAAATTGGTACACTGAGCCAGTGTTTCAGCCCTCTGCAGTAAAATACTTCTCCAAATACATGGGAGGAGTAGATCAGCTGTATGTTTTTGCACACCTTTGTCAACTATTCAGCATGAAATGTGTAAGAATAATTTTCTCTTTGAGGGATCAGTACCGCAAATCACGACACAGGCACCTCAAATCACCTCGTTGGCAAACTGGAGCAGTGTTCTCCGTATTACTTGATTGGGGCATCATAAATTCCTTCATTATTTACAAGGTTACTGCTTCATTGCCATATAAAACATATTATGGCAATGACAGCAGTACAACAACTTCATGTCTTACAGGACACTCATCCCTCTTTCACCAATTGTGATGCCAAACAAGCACTTCTGGATCAGCTGATGTTGCATCTTCAAAAACAGAATAGCATTTCTCAGATTTGCACATGTGGGAAAGCAGAAATAATAAAAATGAGGAAAAACTGGGCTCTTGGTCACTGGCCAACTCTTGGCCAAACCAAGGGAACCTGCGCCTTGCACAGAACCACCTCTGGTTCAAACAAAGGGCACAGAACAGCCTTTCTTTGTGCTGTTTGCAAGGTCCACTTGCATCCCACATGTTTCAAGGAATATCACTCAAGTGATAGCGTGTGATCGTCTGATTTGCTTTGCTGCTGTTGCATTTTCTCGCTTACTCATTTCAACTGAAGGCTATTTCTGCTTGCTTGAAAAACCAGTTTCCCACGTTTTGTGCTTTGCATTCATGTTTGGATTTTCCTCCCTATGGATTTTCCCCCCTATGGATTTTATTTTCCCTCCTATGGAATTTCCCCCCCATGGACTTTCTGCCCCATGGAATTTCAATCACATCCATTTCCCCCTTATAGATCACCATCATGCACATTTTCAGTTCCACCGTATCGTATTCACCTACAAGGCTTAAATATTTTGTCAATTTCCACCCTATCGTATTT
>JAAEPI010000604.1 GCA_024232835.1 Cytophagales bacterium | reverse complement strand
TCTGAAAGGCTGTTTTATGTGCATCTTCATTCTTTATATGCAACTGATGATAACCCATTTTCAAGTCAAAAGTACTGACGCAAGGTCGGCTGGGGTGTTCAGTACTCAGGCCCAAACATAACCCGATCTTTTCAAGAACATCATCTTGGCGGGGCAATGGATATTGGAGTGATCTTGTCACTTCATTCACTTTCCGAAAATTGACGCAGATTCGTACCGATCCATCCGGTTTGCTGACTGCTACAATAGGGCTAGCCCAGTCACTCCAACTTTCTCAAATGATCCCCATTTCCAACATTGTGTTAATTTCTTCATCGATTTTGTCCCGAATCATAATTGGCATTCTCCTCAGTGGTTGCGCGATGGGTTTTGAATCTCCCGTATTGATTTCGACTTCCACTAAATTACAATCACCCAATTCACGTTCCTCCACTGCAAAAACGTCATTATAATCCACTAGAATTTCCTTTACTTTCGATTGTTCTTCCTCTGTTGCCTCCTCTCCAAATGGTCCTATTCCCAGTAGTTCTTCTACTCGTCCATTTGATAATCCCTCACTTCACAATTTCTCGTTTTCTTCTAACTTTTCTTGATGACTTTCTTCTCTTTCAACCACCTC
>JAAEPI010000603.1 GCA_024232835.1 Cytophagales bacterium | reverse complement strand
CGAATCTCGGATATCTTCCAACAACTGCTGCATGGCTTCTTTTACTTCGTTTTTTGGTCGAACATAATTATTGTTCATAAAAGAGAATATAAGCAATTTCCCAGACCGTGTTTGCAAGAATCCACTCAGCGAATGGTTGTTAGAAAGCGTTCCTGTTTTTGCAATAATGTAAGGCTCTGTTGGTAGTGATGGATAGCGAGGATCAGCTTCGTTGGGATACCAGTCTTTAATTGTACCAGATCTTCCCCCCTCGGCAAGAAGGCTGTGTATTCGAGACCATCCAAATTCTTTGTAAAGCATATTTAGCAACCGAACATTATCAATCGGTCGAATGAGATTGTATCGTGACATTCCTGAACCATCTATCCATACGGGTTCTATTCCTGATAGCCAGTTTGCAACCACATATTCTCGGAAGTCTTCTGTATTGTCGAAACCATTTCTCCAAGCCGCCATAATGAGAAGTTGTTCGGCAAGAAAATTATCACTTTCCTGCATCATCCTTCTAAGCACTGTGTCAATGGGTTGAGAATAAAGTGTATCCATTCGTAATTTCCTTTCAGGAACGATATTCACGGGTATATTTACCACATCTCCAAGCAATTTGACAAACAGTGCCTTGCTGTATTTAAATGGAACGTCTTTTTCAAAAGCCCAATTTCTGAAACGGATTTCAGCATAAAAGTAATTGTAGTTGACATCTCGATTAATTGTATTCGATTTGCCAGTTACTTGTGTCACTTCTATTAAATCTTTAAACAGGTCAGGTGTCGTAGAGATAGTGGATTTATTATATTCAAAATGTACCACATTTCCATAAATGGGCATCCAGCTAAGTTCGGGTTGCTCAGCATATGAGTAATCATCCCACATCCAACCAATACCAAATACGGAAGGGTCGTCATTTGGCCACTCAATTGTAACTGGCTTACGACTTCTTTTGATTTTTTTTATTATGGGCTGATTGGAAAAAAACTGATGTAATAAGGTGGGATCTCCTATGGGCCTAAGAAATAGGGTGTCCGTGGTTTCTCTATACAACACACCAGGAAGCTTGTTGCCAAAGGTCTTGAGAGCAGCATATAATGTTAGGATTTTTACGTTGGAAGCAGGAGTAAAGTGTTTGTCGGCGTTATAATTAACAACGCTTTTGTTCCGACTGATATCATATAGCGAGAATCCGGTAAAGTGAGAGGAAAAAACAGAAGATTTGGAAAGTACACTTTCTACATCTCTTTGGGTTGCGAAACTCTTTAATGATACGATAGGGTTGGATGTTTCATCATTGATTCCTTCTGAATTTATAACAACTGAAGGGTCGTCCTTTTTTTCTGCCGTGGAAGAAAGTGAATCGATCGTATTTTCTGAATAACTAGTGGAGGTATTCGCAACTTGCTGAGGTTTGCAGCTGCAAAAAAAACTGGTAATCAATAACAGCAAGGGGAGGTTGAGAAATCTATTGAAATTCATTTAAGTCTGGATGTTGTTTCTTTCCTATTGTTAAATACAAATATTTGAATCCAAATGCCATCTCCAATGATTTGCTATGTTTTTTTTGTAATCTTTTTATATTTATTTTGGTGGTTCAATTCAAATTCAACCACCAGTTTAATCAATAAACCAACCAGATGAGCATTCTTGACCTAATCACACTTTTGATCTTTCTGGCCGCCATTTTCACTTTGATTAATATTTCATTGCTGAAGTTACCTTCCACAATTGGTCTGATGATCATTGCGTTGGCCATGTCTGCCTTCATTCTTGCAGCCGGTTATATGTTTCCGAGTTTATATTCTGCCGCCGAACACATTGTGGAGGAATTTGACTTTCAGGAGGTATTAATGAATGTGATGCTGAACTTTCTGCTCTTTGCTGGAGCCTTGTTTATAGATCTTAGCAAGTTGAAAGAAGAACGCGTTCCTGTAATGATTTTAGCAACTGTGGGTACACTAATGTCCACATTTATCGTCAGCTTTTTAGTCTATTATATTTTCCCTTTGGTAGGATTTGAAATCGAATTGATTTATTGCTTGCTGTTTGGAGCACTTATTTCTCCAACAGATCCAATTGCAGTATTGGCACTGGTTGGTAAGCTGGGCTTGTCCAAAAAATTGGAAATTAAAATAGCAGGAGAGTCACTTTTTAATGATGGGGTAGGAGTTGTTGTGTTTTTGACCATTCTCAATATAGCACTGTCTCAATCGGGAGTTCAGGTAGAGGCAGGAGAACATGGAGGGCATGGCGGTGGCGGTGAGATCACAGCTATGAGTGTTGGACTTCTGTTTGCAAGGGAAGTCTTTGGTGGTGTCCTCTTAGGAGGATTCTTCGGTTATCTTGGATTCAAATTGCTAGATTTTATTGATAATGATCATGTGGAGCTTGAGGTACTCGTTACGTTAACATTAGTTATGGTTGGGGGCAGAATCGCTGAACTGTTGCATGTTTCTGGCCCTCTTGGTATGGTAGTCATGGGCTTATTCCTAGGTAATCAAGGAAGGGATGAGAGCCTGGCAAATGCAACAGGAGAGTATGTGTTTAAATTTTGGCACTTGTTGGATGAAGCACTGAATGCAATTTTGTTTATTCTGATCGGACTAGAAATTTTGGTGATTGCTAAGAGTTTCACCCTGGAATTCTTGATCATGGGTGGAATTGGAATCCTAATTGTGTTAACAGCTCGTTTTATTGGTGTCAGTATTCCAGTCACGCTAATGTCGTTCAAAAGAGAGTTTGAACCGGGCACAATAAAGATAATGACATGGGGAGGATTGAGAGGGGGTATTTCTGTTGCTTTGGCTCTGTCATTGCAAAACCTGGAATGGATACCAGAGGACATTCGTCATGCAATTTTGTTCACCACATATAGCGTTGTAGTATTCTCTATTTTGGTTCAGGGATTGACAATGGGAATAGTTGTCGGAAAGAAAGATTAATTCAGTTTGAAATAAAGACAACTATTGAATAAAAACAGCATTTTATTTATGAAATTCGCGGACAATCTGATTAATTTGTAGCTATGAAATTAAGTATTGCCGAAGGTCTATACCTTATTGCTTTGGATGACGAAGAAGGTCGCTTGCTAGCAGCTGCTGAGAAGACAATAATTCCTGGACTTCTAAGTGCGATTGTTTTGGAGATGTATATCCAGAAGAAAATTTCTTTGAGTGGTGGTCACTTGCAAGTAGTGGATAGCTCGGGAACGGGAAATGGTGTTCTAGATAAAGTTTTACAGAAGTTACATTCAGGTACAGAAGTGGTGGAACAGATCAAAGAACTTGAACACAATTTCAAGGATATAATGGTGGATTTGAACTCCTTACTTGCGCAGAGGGGGATACTTCAAAAGGAGAAAACAAAATTGCTGTGGATTCCACTTTCAGAAAGAATGGATAATGCTAACTATGCTTTTGAAGAAGAGATTAGAAATAATCTTAAAGCGATAGTTTTTAAAAGTGCTAAGCCATCACCTTCGTTTGCTATATTGATGTCATTAATTTATGATTGCAATATTCTCGAGGAAGTATTTCCTGATAGAGATGACTTGGTAGACGCTATTAAAGTGGCCAAGGATATGCCTAACTCCCCAATACTTGATCAGGAACTTTCAGCTGCTCTTTTGGTTTTGAAAGCGTACTTTGGGAAGTAGTAAGCTACTTATTGCAAAAATAGGTACAGTGGACAAAAAGAAGTCTGTTTTTTTGTTAGTTTGTTTTGACGATAATGAGGTTCTTTATTTTTGAATTACCTAGACAAAACAAAAGTGGGCAAAGCTGGAGAGCAACCCATCAGGGATATTCTAAGTGATTGACGAAAAAGGTCAATGAAAGGGAATAGGTTGTGCTTCCCCTTTCTTTTCAGAAGTCCCTAAGCCTTCAAAAACTCATCAATAAATTTCATTTTCCCCTGTCTCAACAACCTGTTGTAATTCCGTAGTTTGTTTTTCAAATCAGCAAAATGTCCTTTGATCGCATGGGTAGCATGGGGATATTTAACTCGATAAAATCGTACCAGATAAACACCCAATTCATGTTGGTTATTAACCCTCTGTTTGCACTTCGCAAACGCATGTGTCCCGTGTGCATCCAATTACTAGTAAACCTATTATACCATTATTTGCGCAACTTTACTAAATGAGTCGAAAGTACAAGTTTCGTAATGCAGTGGGGTTGTATTTTGTGAGTTTTGCAGTGGTCTGCTGTGAATATGTATTTTCAAGGGAAGTGTATTGTGAAAAGGTAATCATAGGAATTCCTGTACTTCTTGATAGGAACCTCAAAGTTTTCCCTAATCTTGCCATTAGTCAGTTGTCACTTGAATTCGTTTTAGATGGTCAATCCGTATCCATAGATATGATGGACTTGAAGGGAAAGATATTGAACGGATATTTTTTGGAACCTTGCCGTCAAGAAAACAAACAATTCAGTGGAATACAGCTGTGCGAAAATCGGACGGTATCTCATTATCCAAACTAGTCAATCTGGTAGAATAATAATGAGCGTGGTGAAATAAAGGAATGATATTTCAGCAACATATCCTCTTAGGAATCAAAAAGGAACATATATTGCAAGTCTTATGAATATAGATGTCGAGATAGCGAACAGACCCACTCCAGCCAGCAGCGGCTAATTTTAGCCCCGGAGTTATCTCAATTTTTCAAGTAGTTTATTAGCCATTTCCGCTTGCTTCATTTGAATGCATTGCGAAATACGTATTTCACAAGGATGAAAACATCTACAAAAAACATATATCTACTAATTATTAAAGCCCTGAAAGGCAAAGAAAAAGAATTCACCACAGGCAGCATCAACAGAGCAATCATTTTATTGTCAATACCAATGATTATAGAAATGATAGGTGAGGCTTTGTTCGCTATTGTTGACATGATATTCGTTTCTAGGATATCGGTCAATGCAATGGCAACTGTGGCTCTTACCGAATCTCCTTTAATGATTGTTTACTCTGTGGCAATTGGTCTCAGTATGGCTGCAACAGCTATTGTCTCTAGAAGGGTTGGAGAAAAAAAATACAAAAGAGCCGCTAATGCAGCTTTTCAATCCATCTTGATTGCATTAGTTGTAGGAGTTGTAATTGGAATTCCTGGATTCTTCTTCTCTGATAACATTCTTGCGCTCATGGGAGGTGGGTCTGATCTTATTAATGAAGGCGTAGGCTATACGAGAATTATGTTCGCTGGTAATTTGAGCATAATCTTAATTTTCTTAATAAATGGTATTTTCCGTGGAGCAGGTGACGCTTCTATTGCTATGAAGTCTTTGCTTATCGCCAATGGACTAAATATGATATTGGATCCAATCTTCATTTTTGGACTAGGGCCAATCCCAGCATTCGGTATAGAAGGAGCGGCAATCGCAACGACGACTGGTCGATCAATTGGTGTTATTTATCAAATATATCATTTATCCAAAGCTTCCTCAATCATCAAAATTGGTTGGGGAAATTTCATGATTCATCTAAAAACAATTCGGGAGATCATCCAAATATCATTGGGCAGTATTGGACAATTTATTGTTGAAACTTTGAGCTGGTTATTCTTGGTTAGAATAGTGGCAGAATTCGGAACTGATGTCATTGCGGGATATCAAATGGCCTTTCGAGTGATTGTTTTCACTCTACTTCCTTCATGGGGTATGGCCAATGCGGCTGCTACACTAGTTGGGCAAAATTTAGGAGCAAAAAGAGCTGACAGAGCTGAGAGCTCAGTTTGGAAAACGGCACTATGGAACACCCTTTTTCTCGTATTCATAGCAACGCTATTTTCATTCTTTGCAGAAGAGGTCTTATCCATATTTAATCAAACAGGAGTTGTTATGGAAACAGCAATTAGTGCTTTGAGGATCATTTGTTTGGGGTATATCTTCTTTGCCTATGGTATGGTATTGAGTCAAGCATTCAATGGTGCTGGGGATACGAAGACCCCTATGTAT
>JAAEPI010000602.1 GCA_024232835.1 Cytophagales bacterium | reverse complement strand
CTCTTTTTAGTTTCTAGGTGAGTGGAGGCCAGCAAAAGCACTCACCCCCTGTCTTAAGGTGCATACTACTGCAGCAGGTCAATGGGCATCGACCCAAGGGATTCAGCCCCATGCTGAACTCTAGGTAGTAGGCAGGGAACCTTGTCCTTAAATTTTTCTATATAGGGTAGGACAACTTCCCATAGATTTATTTGATTTTTTTGTTACTTTGTATATCATGTTTCAATTGAGCTGGCATCATCTTCTTAAGGTGTATTCTACTACAGCAGGTCAAGGGGGTGGTAGCCCGAGGGATTCTATCCCAATGCTGAACTCTAGGTAGTAGTCATGCACATAGATTTGAAAGTTCTTGCCTTAGATAAATTTATACAAGCTCCAATGGCATATTTTCGTTTCATTCATTAACTTTCTTCTCATATTGGGACCTTTAATTATTTCTTTAAGATAAGTAAGACCATTCATTAGTATATTGTAGTGATGTCAATTGAAGCCCCATCCAAGGTATCCCATGCAGGTGGCATTCAATTTGGTGAACCATATTTATTTCAGGTTTGGTGTTTGCTGCTTTGATGTGGTAGGTATGCATTAGACTATTAGAGTAATTTTGCGCAAATTTGAAATTTTGGCATAGCTATAGCGCCCCCGGAGCAATTTTGTACTACAGTTGATTTAATTCGTTAGGGATCCTTCATTT
>JAAEPI010000601.1 GCA_024232835.1 Cytophagales bacterium | reverse complement strand
GTTGGATTATTATGCGTCCTCTGAGTATAAACGTCAGATCTCTGGCAAATCAAGTTAGCTGTATCAGCACCCTCTCCTCTATCAATAATGACCGATAGGAAAATTAATGAATGAAGCGAAAATATGCCAATGGCCCCAGGGGCGCGAGAGCTATGCCAAAATTTCAAATTTGTGCAAAATAACTCTAATGCATACTGCATAAAAGCAACAAACACCAAACCTGAATTAAATATGGTTCACCAAATTGAATGCCACCTGCTTTATCCCTGGTTGGTCTGTGGCATCCTGCTAGTCAGTTTGTCATGGGATATCGTGGATGGCGCTTCAATTGAAATCAATATAATATGTAATGAGCAATCTTACTTATCTTAAAGAAATAATGAAAGGTCCCAATATGAGAAGAAAATTAATGAATGAAACGAAAATATGCCAATGGGGTTTGTATAGATTTATCTGAGGCAAGACCTTTCAGAACCATGTGCATGACTACTACCTAGAATTCAGCATTGGGGTAGAATCCATCGGGCTACCGCCCTTTTGACTTGCTGTAGTAGAATACACCTTAAG
>JAAEPI010000600.1 GCA_024232835.1 Cytophagales bacterium | reverse complement strand
TCAATACAATTGAGAGTTTGAAAGTATTCTTCTTCCTTAAAACAACTTCTGAATTCGATCTTTCACTTCATCTTGATGGAATGTCTTTTCATGCATAGCCACCTCTTTTTCGATAATCACAGGCAATTCATTAGCAATAGGCTCTACCAAATGTTTCTTCAAGGCCACCAAAGAAATCCTCGGTTTTTCTACTAATTGCCGTGCGGTTTGGATCGCTTGACCTAATACCTCTGCTCTGGGATACACAGGAAACGATACTCCACGATCCTTGAGCTCTTGTCCTCTGTACGTCTGTGCATTTAAAAGCATCTCATGCCCTAAGCTGATGCCAAGTTTCCATGGTACAATCAAGGTGGCTCCCATACCGGGGGTAAATCCATATTTCATAAAGTTTGTTGTATAGACACTTTCCCTGCTCAAAATAACAAAATCAGAAAAAAGTCCCATCACAAAACCACCGCCAATGCCATGACCCTGCATGGCTGAAATCACTGGAACGTCGCACTCTAAAGCAAGGCTGTATATATTGATATCTGTGAACTTTCCTTTTCCTGCTTGTAAGTTCATCAATCCTTCCTGCGTCCCACCCGCAGCAAAATAGGAATCATAGCCTGTCAGAATTACCACCTTGCAGTTATCACTCTTTTTGATTTTATCAAAGCC
>JAAEPI010000599.1 GCA_024232835.1 Cytophagales bacterium | reverse complement strand
TATTGACTGGTCACTGATTGAAACATGGTCTCCAATTGGTTCTGGATCCAGTGGTGGATTTGGTGTGAACGAACTCCTACCAATGTCTGGTGATGTTCCTGGTATTGTCCCAAGTGTATTAAAAACATTATCCTCTCTTTCCTCTGTTAATGGGATTGCCACATTGACATCATCCCATGTAGCTGGGACGCATCTTTTTCTCATTTCTCTTGGTAAAATTTTACGCAACTGGACGTGTTGGTTAATGGCCCACAGTTCATTCTTTTCACTTTTCAAAGGTAATTGTACTATCATATTGTAATCTTTTGTTTCGGCATACTCTTGGAGGTTCATTCCTTTTGGTACATAATATAGTGACATTTTCTTGACTATTTTCATGGTTTTCTTTACTTGATGTTGTTCATTATTTAGTTCTATTGGATGCCATAGTTCATTTATGGTGACACCATGGCTAGGCCATGTCGATCGTTTGTGTGGTGAGGATTGCTTTGTTGCATCACATTCTGGATATAGAGTCTTTTCAGTGGTTGGACTTTCTATTTCATGAATGGGCGTATCCAATTCGTTGTCTGAATCTGGTTTGGTAACAACAGCATTTTCATGGTGTACAGCTGGTATGCAATGTCTTTGTACTTCAGGTGGGAAACATTCTTGGAAATTCATGGTGTTTGGAACTGACCACAAATTCATGGTGTTACTACCTGAAGGCTTTTTAATCAACTGCCTCATGTCATGCATGGATATGTACTCCTGTAAATTAATTCTCTTGGGAATCCAATATTTCATTCGTGCATAATCACATGTATCTTGGTCACTCTTGTGTGGTGCTTCAGTGATGAGCACGCTTTGACCCTTTATGTCCAGTCTTATAACATCATTATGTGCAGGGCATTCTATGTGAGCGGTGTCAGCTGGACTATGTACAGGGAATTTAAAATTTGGGCCAATTATTTCTTTTTCCTGTGCACCTTGGGTTTTAACCGGATCACCCGCAACGATGTATTCTTCCTGCACATCTTGGGTTTTAACCGT
>JAAEPI010000598.1 GCA_024232835.1 Cytophagales bacterium | reverse complement strand
TTTGAATATATCTCAAGAAAAATGGCTCGAACCCAAAATGTCGAAATCTCAATTGCAAAAGATTTTAGCCCTTATCCAGCCGGTCGATTCTCAAATGATGGCGAGTACTCGGGAGAAGCATTTTCCAAAAAAATCATGGAATTTCTCGATAAATCAGATGTTGTAACGATTGACTTGGATGGCACGTACGGGCTTGCTGACTCATTCTTAGAGGAGGCCTTCGGTGGGCTCGTGCGCCGTGGACTCTCCGCTTTGGAACTTAAGTCAGGAATAAATATTATTTCTCAGCAAGAAATATACGAAACACGAATTAATCAATTTATTCTCGCTGCGGAAAATAAACATGGATAAGTACTCAATAAGTGTTATTTCAGCCTTTATCGGAGCCGCAGTAGCAATTTTCACAAACTATTGGAGGACACGATACACCATTAAATCCCAAGATTTATCAAAAAGAATAGAGGAGCTATCGCAGTCAATATCGAAATTAGAAGCGTACGCATGCGAGTATTGGACCAGCGAAGATCGGTCAAAAAATTCCGCAAATCACTACGCTATGGGGTTTCAGACAAAAATCGAACTGATGATTCAATATTTGGATAAGCAGCATACTAGATTTAATGATAAATCTGTCTCAAGAAGCTTGAATGAATTTACTGGCGCCTGCACTGGAGGTTCTTTTAATGACAAGAGCGGAAAACCTGAGCCGGATCGTGTTCGCCGGATCCTAATAACAGGAGAGTCTTTGAAAATAGAGCTTATGAAAATAAGAAATTTGCATTATTGAAATCTCTTTTCTATTTATTTAGAAAGTATTCATGTATTGTGAACGGAAAATATAGCTACTAGACACAGAGAATTGACCCAACGCCGTTTACTTGCCTGTGCAGCTGATTCCTTTCCACTGGCGTTGTTACGCAAATCGAATTTCAGTCGTGCCATCCAGAACCCTAGCCGTGGCTATGCCACGGCTGCCGTCAGAATTCTGTCCTGTTATCACTGAAATGTATCCAGACATATTTTTCCATGACTTCGAGAGAACTGAACACAGCGACTCACTGCACGCAATACTTGGACGCGCACTGATCGTTGCTACCAGATTCGATGCTATGTGCGTGGCTGCTTCACGTCATAAAGAATTTAATGAACTATCAATCGATGCAAATAGCAACGAAGATATCTCGAAGCTCCTGAATAAAATTGCAAACAAAAATCAAACACTCCACGCCAGTATTAAAAGGTTAAATCTGCAGGAGCCACTATCTGAGGTTTTAGCGGCATCCGGAAATCGAACAGAAAACGCGACCGCCTTCGCTAATGCTGCTGCCACGTGCGTGTTTTATTACAATTCTACACTCACTGTAGGGTGTAGATGCATGGGTTATTACAATTCTACACCCTCTGTCGGGTGTTTGGGTGCGTGATTTATTACATTTCTGCACTCACTACAGTGTGTGGGTGATGGTTTATT
>JAAEPI010000597.1 GCA_024232835.1 Cytophagales bacterium | reverse complement strand
TCACATGGCTGATGTTGAATAAAATGTAGAAAACACATTTCAAGCGCTGAGTACAGATGACAATTATAAGCTGCCCAAGCTACAGAAAAAACATGTAAAGTATCACCTAAGCATATCAGCTCATATTGATGGTTTAGTGTGAAAGTCTTCATGACACCGTCCTGGGTGTAGGTGAACTCCGCAGTACGAGCAATAAAAGTTTGTTCTGGGGCATTATCCTTGGTAATGTTGCATGCAAATTGGCACAACGCATGCTGTGCAAAGCAATATACAATTACCAATGACATATTACTTATGCAAGCATGTGCTAAGCAATGATGATAATCCACCAAGGATAATGCTCCTTTTGTAGCTGGCACCATGCATATGACACTTTCTTCTTGACTGTCCCCATCGGGACCAATGGCCGACATTTAGATTCATTCGATTTTTCTTCCTATCAGCATTCTCTCTCAATTTCGGAGGCTTCATTATGGAAGTGGGCAACATGTGATTTGCCAAATTGATGAGCTGTGTTGCCAACACATCTTTTGCCATGTGGTTTGCAAATGTCGGGAAGCAGACTCTGTAAATGATAAAGCTGTTCACAACTGAGCTGTCCAGTAGGAATATAAAAACAGCTCCAATAGTCCACGATTTCGATTTGAAGTGACAATGTCTACTCTTCTGAAGTTGATCACTGAATTTTTTATACTCAATAGCTGAAATGTCAATATCTGAAAATGGACTCCTTTGAAATTCAGAGTTGCACATACAGCAGACCAATGCCTCCCATTGACTTTTCAAAAAAGCCAAATATTTCCGGATGAAAAACTCTTATAGTTTCAAAGGTTCCATCTGGTTTTCTTATTTTTCGACTGGCCAAACATTCATATTCAGGGTCAAGATTTCAGTCGATTTCGGGCACCGAAAACATCATACTGACTTCC
>JAAEPI010000596.1 GCA_024232835.1 Cytophagales bacterium | reverse complement strand
CTACACTCAAATCGTCGCTGCCTAATTCCTCCAGTTCATTTTTTTCAACATCAACCTCTTCATCAACTTCAGAGGCGAAGAGTGCGCTCAGATCGTCGTCGTCCAAATCGGAAACTTCAGAACGGTCTATTTCACTTCTTAGCTCGGTTGATTTGATCACATCTTGATCTTCTATGGGAGCATCAACTACAATATCCTCTATTTCTTCTTCGAAAGCGGTCTCAACCCCAATGTCCTCCGGTTTAAAACCTTTTTCTTTAAGCTCGCCAGGTTCTTCAACGATCGTATAAAGTTCAGGAACTTCCTCTTCCACAGTCTGCTTTCCAATTACATCTCCAACCCCTGAGATCTCTTCACTTTCAGCAGAAAATTCGTCGGCCACATCATTGGTGTCCAACATCTTTTCTTCTTTTAAAGAAGTTTCCTCGGTAAATTCATCAAGCTCTAAAACTACTTTCTCCTTCTTTTCGTCATCTTCAGCTGTGTCAGTAAGATCAACAATACCATCATCTTCATCTGAAGGGGTATCGACTATTTCTGTGAGATCTATAATATCTTCGTCTTCCGTTGGAGTTATATGGCCAGGTCCCGAAAGATCGACTGTCTTCTCCTCTTCAAATGCGTCAGGCACTTCATCATCAAGTTCAATGATATTTTCATCCGTGGGAATATTGGGATCATCTATTTGAATGTTTTTGTCTTTTTCTTCCATGTCAACCCCACCTTTCTAAAAGTCATTTTCCAGGGTTCGCTCGGAAATGAATCTGTATCTTAAGGTATCGAGAGACCTTTGAAAAATGGTAATTTTTATTCGAGTTCAAGTCGAAGATCCCGGACTCAGAGCGGGGGAAGGTGAAAATTTTAACCACAGGAATACATTGAGTATTTCGATGATTATAATTTGAGTCTGACGCAGAAATCGGATAAAAAGTGCCGTTTTGAAGTCTGTGCTTATCTGCAAAGGTCTCGTTTATTCACAGATGGAGGGATTTTTAATGAAATCTTCTGGTCTAAGCCGGAAAGGTTTTGTGGTTTTCGTGATTTTTATGGCTGTGGGGATGCTATTTTCAGCCTCAATTG
>JAAEPI010000595.1 GCA_024232835.1 Cytophagales bacterium | reverse complement strand
GCCTCTTCTAGACTCCTTTTTGTCCATTAACCCAAAAATTGGAATGAATCTCATAGCTTAGGTAGTAATTAGTGAAGGATGGCGAAACTATGAAAATAATATTATCTACCCGCCAAATACAACAGGCCGATCAATACACAATTGAGAATGAACCCATTGCGTCAATTGATTTGATGGAACGTGCTTCAATGGCTTTCGTGCAAAAATTCAAAGCACTCTATTTAAACTTATTTGAGAATATTTTGATCTTTTGTGGAACAGGAAATAATGGAGGAGACGGGTTAGCAATTGCCAGACTCCTCTGTCAAGGTCAGCAGAAAGTTCATGTTTTCACTATCGGTGATCTTGAAAATGGATCTCCCGATTTTAAAATCAACTTGGATCGATTGCCCAAAGAAGTTGTCACTAGCCATCTTCACGCTTCAGAGGACTTTCCTGAAATAAATGCTAAAACTGATGGTATCATAGATGGTATTTTTGGATCCGGCCTGACTCGTATTGTTCTAGGCATTCAAGCCGATTTGATCAACCACATTAATTCCTTTAATGCTCCATGCGTTTCAATTGACATTGCTTCTGGATTATTTGCCGATAAGCCAGTTGGAGGAGACGCTATAGTTCAGCCAAATCACACCATCAGTTTTCAAGTACCAAAGCTCGCATTTATGCAACCGGCATTGCATCAATATGTAGGTGAGTGGCATGTAGTAGATATTGGCTTGAATGAAGGTTTTATTTCAAGCTTGGAAAGTGAATTTAAGCTAACCGAAGTGGAAGAAATGAGACGGATGATTCCGCGTCGAGGGAGGTTTAGTCACAAGGGTGACGCAGGAAGATTGTTAATCATCGCTGGAAGCTTAGGGAAAATGGGCGCGGCGATTCTTGTATCTCAAGCTTCCTTTCGGGCAGGTGCTGGATTGGTTTATATCCATTCTCCGGCTTGTGGCTTGGATATCCTGCAATCCACAATTCCAGAGGCGATGGTAATGATTGATTCGGAAAATGAAATAGTTTCAGACATCAACGTGCTAGAAAATATTACTGTCATTGCAATTGGGCCAGGGATTGGCACAAACGATCAAACGTCAAATGCGCTACACCAGCTTATTCTGAATTCGACAATTCCTCTAATTCTTGATGCAGATGCTCTAAACATCCTGGCTGATCATCCTGATTGGATGGCTGATATTCCCTTTGACTCTATTCTAACTCCTCATCCGGGTGAATTCAAACGATTGGTTGGAGAATGGGCTAATGATTTTGATAAACTTGAAAAGCTGAAAGCGATCTGTATAAACAATAATTTGAATGTAGTCCTCAAGGGAGCAAACTCAGCCGTCTGTGATAAGGATGGAAACGTTTATTTTAATTCCACCGGAAATCCTGGAATGGCGACTGCCGGAAGTGGTGACGTATTAACTGGAATTATCGCCGGCTTGTATGCTCAGGGTCTGGAACCAATTAATTCTTTGCGCCTTGGAGTTTATTTGCATGGGCTTGCCGGAGATCATGCTGTTGAACAAATTGGTGAATTAAGCCTGAAAGCATCGGATATCATTGATAGATTGGTAAATTCAATTTTATCGTTATCACGCTCATAACATATTGATTAATAATAGTTTAAATAAACTAAGCTAAATGGTAAATTGATATGATTGTTTGTGCAATTGTTAAAAAATTGTAAAATGCCATGAAAAAATTTCCATATTAGCAGCAACTATGGCAAAATATTTGCGTACTTTGTTACAAGAGTATGCACAACAAACTGATCATATTAACGTTTGCCCTTGCCTTGGCCGGAACAGTCAATGCGCAGGAATCAGAAGTTGTGTCTAGCCAATCTGCTTTTTCCTCTGAAGTTCTTCAGGAAAATGTGATTGATATCTATCCTAACCCAGCAGTTCGTTTCCTAATCATAAATGTCAAGAATTCTACTCTTGAAAATACTGAATTTGAGATGCATAGCATCATCGGAAATCGAATGACTATCACAGTGCAAGATTTGGGACAGGGTAGATACAGCGTCCCTGTTGAGCATTTCGCTACCGGCTATTATTTCTTGGTTGTAAAAGACGAAGAAACCCGATTCAAGCGGGCTTATAAATTCTTGAAAGACTAATTCGGGTCTGCTGAAAAACACTTAACAAATTGATTATCAAAGAATAGCTGTTTCAAGAATTGAAGTGCATACATTCCAAGAGCATTTGATGATTTTTCATGCACTTTGAAATACACCTTCGGCATTTTTCATGTTAGCCTCAGGCACATCATCCCTGCCAAGCCATAGGCATGGTACTTCACGAGCTTCAGCTC
>JAAEPI010000594.1 GCA_024232835.1 Cytophagales bacterium | reverse complement strand
CTTTCATTGTTTATATCAGGATCCCACTTCGAAAGTGTGGCTCCCACAATGTCAATAATACTTTTCCCCCTATTACTCCAAAAACCATCTCGGAATTCTAAAGCTAAAGATCATGCCATCTATCTACAGAAGATGCTAACTTTTTGGCAATCTGGTGAATTATCTAAACTGGTTAAAGAGTGCACAACAATCCAGAATCGTCTGAAAACTCCAAAATTTGATAAGAATCATCATGAGAAAGTTTTTGTACGTCTTATGCTTCAAGGAAAAATATCTGCTGCTTTACGTTGGGTTGGAAGTCAGAGAAGCAGCCTTCTCGAAGTGAATGACGATGTACTCACCACTTTAAAAGAGAAACACCCCAAGCCAGGCGATGCTACCGAAAATGCACTCCTGAATGGGCCCACCTACCAAGTTGAAGATGTGATTTTCGATAGCATTGATGCTGATTTGATTCATAGAACTGCTAAGAGTATCAGTGGAGCAGCAGGACCATCAGGAGCTGATGCTGAAACATGGCAACGTATCCTATGTTCAAAACAGTTTAAGAAAAAGCCAGACGAGTTATGTGCTACAATTGCAG
>JAAEPI010000593.1 GCA_024232835.1 Cytophagales bacterium | reverse complement strand
CCGATCTCATAGGTGAATTTGAATACATATTAAGTAGTCAGAAATAAAAAAAACGAAGAGAAAGACTTAGGGTTACCCATTTGTGCCAAGAACAATCAATTGAGTGCGAAGCACGAAAGATTGATTGATGCTGTACGAAAGATGAAGGAAGGTCCTTCGAGATCGACTTTTAGGAGTAGGTCTCAAACCGCCATGATCTGCTGTGAATCTGGGGTCGGACCGGTGTGCCAAGAATATACACTAAAGAAAAGAAAGAGTGACTAAAGTTTAAAGTGAGCTAAAGTGTCTAAAGTTGAGGAAGAAAAGAAGTTTTCACACACCCGCCAAACAACACGTCGGGCAAGTAGGAGCTAAGGATCCGAGAAAAAATAACTTCCCATTCTCGCATCTCATCTTCACGCCATCTTTGCCCGAGCTTCACTCACTGAATCCTCAGTGTAGCTTAGGCTACGCCTGCGATCCAGCTCGATCAGATCGACCAAATATGACCTAAACCTGAGCGCGATAAATAGGGAAGTTATTTTTTCTCAAACCCTTATTGCAGCAAAAACCAGTATACCATTGAAATTCTCTGGCGGTATATTGAAGATAATAGCCGCAAATTTTACATTCAACACTCAT
>JAAEPI010000592.1 GCA_024232835.1 Cytophagales bacterium | reverse complement strand
ATCATCTCTAGGGCCTCCTCTGATACACTTTACTATACTTGCATCATCAAGTCCAGTCACGTTCTTTACAAACTCGATATCGTGTTTCAAGCGGTCTGTTGGATGAGACTTGGTTGATTCTGGGCATTTTTCAATGACAAAGTTGCATATTCGCCTCTCTTTTTCAAACATATCAACATCATGCTTCTGCTGTACGGTGCTGATAATCTCATGTTGAAATTCATTTAATGCTGTTTTTAGAGTCGTTCTAAACGTCTTGTTAGCCTCCTCTTTCAGTTCCCCTTGAGATTTTTTGAAAAGTTTATTCCATGGTTTCATAAACTTTGTGTTAGAGGATATCTCTTTCACTGCGTCTTTAGTGACCTGAGGTAGTGCCTCAGGTATTTCTCTCTCCAAAATACCTTTCATTTCCGATGTTATCCGTGATCCCCAGTCTGTGAGTTTGCGTTCGACTTCTTTTAAATGTTTATCAAAGATCTTCATTTCAGGAACTGGAACTTCAACTACATCCTGTTGCTTTCGTTCCGTATTACTCTCATAAAATTCAACAGCTTGAGTGACAAATTGTCTGCATAGTTCATATTCTCGCCAAATCTTCATAGTCATTTCAAGAAGAGGCCCTTTGTTCAGTTTTGCCAACATTCTCTCAGCTTTTTGCTCTCTTTCCCATGGTCCAGTACTTTTTCCACAAATTGGTGAAATATTGGCTTTGAAAAATTCGTTAATATTCTCATTCCGT
>JAAEPI010000591.1 GCA_024232835.1 Cytophagales bacterium | reverse complement strand
TCATAACCTTTCATTTTTTGTAACTCTAACATAATCAATATGTTAACCCTCTTTTTTGCCTCTTCTAGACTCCTTTTTGTCCATTACACCTCTTTTTATATTATGTTCCTTTTATTCTTATGCACAAAAAGAAGCCGTGGGTTTAAGCGTAGGATTGGTAGATGTGGATATGGTGCGTTACTATGGATTTACCTCCGAAGCGTACTATGAATATGAATTTGTAAAAAACTTGTATGTGGGGATTAGTTTGGGATATATTAAACAGAATTCATTTCCAGATTTTTTTGGCCACTCATACGATGTAATCAATGCCGTTCCTCCTAATGTGAATGATTATCTCCTTTCGATTTCTCGCAGCGAGGGTATGCTTCTAGGATGGGATACCCCTTGGGACTATCCAAATAAAGGGTGTCTATTAAAAAAATTGGATAGACGCAATATAAAAAACTATAAATGGAGAGGGATGAACTATACGGTGATCATTCAATGGGATAACCAACCTTATTATTATGCTTATGCTGATTTAATAATCTTTGAATATGATCCCTGGCCCACTGGAACCAAAACACATACATTTAACCATGGCTCAAATTCTTTTGCTGGACCTTATCGATCAAGTCATAGCAGATACTACGGCGGGACAATCGAAAAAAGAGATTGGCCGAATCTTTACCGAACGGCTACAAATTCCATAGAATGGGAAGCTTCATGGGAAAATTGACTATCCGAAATCCAGGTCGTAGGCCTGGGTTTCTTTCTCTTTTGTTAAGTATATTCCTTATTAATCTGTGCTTCTCTAAGACGTATGGTCAGGGACTCCAAGAACCCCAAAAGAGTAAGCTCTACCCCACTGCTGGAATTACATGGCGGAGTACGGCCATGAATTTTTTTGATTTTGTATCCATTCTTCCAGACGATCCCAACAAACCATTTGATTACGAGCGAAATGTTCAGGGTTTTAGTCTAAATATTGGTATTCAGTACCAATTGTCTAATTCTGTAGCTATCGAGTATTACCCCAATATGAGATATGACGTAACTCATCATAAATGGGATTCAAAATATGATGAACTTGTGCTTGTGGTGAATGAGGTGGATTCTTTTTTTACAAACGATAAGCCCATTTACATTAAAAAATTTCTAATAGATCATAATTTCAACATTATGCGCAAGAAGGGGAAATTGGCATATGGCCTGGGGTTGACAATTGTAAACTCAGGAGAATCCTACACGTTTCCGCATAATCACAGAGCTCCCAATCCTATTGTAAGAACGCATATCATAGAATTCAAAACCTACAATGCATTTGTTACCTTGCCTCTTAAGAAGATTTTCAATCTCGAACTAAAGGCTATGTACATACCCAGAGACTTTCCGGAAAATGTGAGTGAGAAATACATTATGTATAGTATTCGGGTGTATTACAAGTTTGATTTTTTGAATTGAAAGGAGAAAAAGTTCAAGAGCGGTTGAAAGCTAAATCTCTATAGCCCCCATTTAATAATTGCTCCGGCAAAAGTCAGACCTCCTCCGAATCCAATCAGTAACAGCGTCTGTCCTTTTTTGATACGACCATCAGCCTGAGCCTTACTCAGAGCCATAGGAATAGAAGCAGAAGACGTATTCCCATTCATAGAAATACTTTCTGGAATTCTTTCCATAGGATAGTCCAGCTCTTTAGAAATTGCCTCTAATATTCTAAGGTTAGCACTATGTGGAATGATATAGTCAATGTCATCCAATTCCAATCCCGCCTTGGCAACCAGCTCACGGATTTTTACCGGAATATTTGAAACCACCCATTTGAAAACTTGACGACCATTCTGAACAATCTTACTATTTGGCTTAATAGGCATCCCATTCACATGATCCTTCTGATGGCTCAGGTATAAATCCTGCCCGTAATCTCCGCTTGTTCCAGAGTTGAAAGCCATAAAATCATTCTCCCCTGGCTCCAAAAGCACAACTCCGGCTGCATCTCCAAACAAGAGACATGTCGCTCGATCGGTATAGTCCGTGACCATACTCAGAGTTTCAGAGCCCACAACCAGCACCTTCTTATAAGCTCCCGAGCAAATCAGACCATGTCCCAATTGAAGCCCATAAACCATGCCCGCACAAGCTGCATAGATATCATTACAACCTGCATTTTTGATTCCTAGTTTGTTTTGAATTTGAGAAGCCACATTTGGCATAATTTGATCCGGTGTTGTAGTGGCGACAATTATAAAATCCACATCCTCAATGCTCTTTCCACTTCGCTCTTGCAGATTCTTTATTGCCTCTACGGCCAAATCACTTGTGAACTGACCCTCTGATACCACACGTCGTTCGTGAATACCCGTCCGACTAACAATCCATTCATTGTTAGTTTCAATTATTCTTTCAAAATATTCATTATCGAGAATTTTTTCGGGAGCATAGGTTCCAAAAGCAGTTATTTTTGACATATCAAATGTTATTTGCCCAATAAAAGGGGTTCAAGAATACAACTGGGGAATTGGGTTAGACATGCAAGTATCTGGCAGTATGCTTAGAATTCCAAAAGATTACCTATCTGGATCATTTGCTCGAAATTAATTTTTCGATTTCCAGCCATTCGTCTCTATATTTTGCGGCTTCCATAAAATCCATGTCTTTCGCCGCTTTTTCCATTTTCCGCTTAGACTCTTTGGCGAGTTTTTTAAGCTGATCTTGTGACATATACTCCACTACCGGATCAGCAGCAATGGTTGGTTCAGATTCCATATAATAATTCTTGCCTCCTTTTTTCTTATCCGCCATTCCGGTTTGCTCCAGAATTTCATCTTCACTTTTTCGTACAGTCTGTGGAGTGATGCCGTGCTCCTCATTATACTCCTGTTGAATTGCTCTTCTTCGATTTGTTTCATCGATAGCTCGCTGCATTGAACCGGTCATTTTATCAGCGTACATAATCACCTTGCCCTTGTCGTTTCGTGCTGCTCTTCCTATCGTCTGAATAATGGATCGTTCGTTTCGAAGAAATCCCTCCTTATCAGCATCAATGATTGCTACCAGCGAAACTTCTGGCAGATCCAATCCTTCACGCAGAAGATTGACCCCTACTAATACATTGAACTCACCCAGTCTTAGTTGTCGCAAAATTTCAACCCTATCCAAGGTATCCACTTCAGAATGAATATAGCGTGTGTCCACTCCTGCATTCATCAAAAACTTAGTCAATTCCTCAGCCATTCGCTTAGTCAATGTGGTGATCAGAATTCGATCACCCATTTCTATTCGAAGCTGAATTTCTTCCATTAGATCATCGATCTGATTCAAACTTGGACGAACTTCAATTTCGGGATCAAGGAGCCCTGTGGGGCGGATGACTTGCTCAACAATCACACCTTCTGACTTTCTCAGCTCATAATCGCTTGGTGTGGCACTCACAAATACAATTTGATCCACCATAGATTCAAATTCATTGAATGTCAACGGTCGATTGTCCATAGCCGCTGGTAACCTGAAACCATAATCCACCAAATTCACTTTCCTGCTTCTATCTCCTCCCCACATCGCCCGAACCTGAGGAAGAGTAACGTGGCTTTCATCCACCACCATCAAGTAATCATCTGGGAAATAATCAAGCAAACAAAAGGGTCGTGTTCCGGGTTTTCGGCGATCAAAATACCGAGAATAATTTTCTATGCCGGAGCAATAGCCTAATTCCCGCATCATTTCCATGTCAAATTCTGTTCGTTCCTTCAATCTTTTCGCCTCAAGAAATCTACGTTCATCTTCAAAAAATTGAACCTGCTCAATCAGGTCATCCTGAATTTCATGAATCACCTTATGAACCACATCTTTCCCGGTAACAAAAAGGTTAGCTGGGAAAATGGTAATCATTTTTTCATCAGAAATCTTGGTTCCCGAATGAGGTTCGATACGCTGAATTGTTTCGATTTCATCTCCCCAAAAAATAAATCTATAGGCGAAATCTGCGTATGCCACAAACACATCCACCGTATCTCCTTTTACTCGGAATGTTCCCCTCTTGAACTCGGCATCTGATCTGCTGTAGAGGATTTCCACCATCTTGAAAAGAAATTGATTTCGTGTGATCAATTCCCCTTCTTGAATATGCACCACATTTTTTCCAAACTCCTCCGGATTACCAATACCATAAATACATGAGACGCTTGCTACTACGATAATATCCCTGCGCCCTGTGAGTAGGGAGGAAGTAGCACTTAATCGCAGTTTCTCGATTTCCTCATTAATAGATAGATCCTTTTCAATATACAAGCCACTCGTTGGCATGAAGGCCTCTGGTTGATAATAGTCGTAATAAGAAATGAAATACTCGATCGCATTTTCAGGGAAGAAGCTTTTGAATTCTCCGTAGAGCTGAGCGGCCAATGTCTTGTTGTGGCTCAATATCAACGTAGGCCTGTTGACCTCCTTTATCACATTGGCCATAGTGAACGTCTTTCCCGATCCTGTTACCCCAAGAAGGGTCTGGGCTTGCTCCCCATTCTCCAATCCCTCCACTAATTGAGCAATAGCAGCGGGTTGATCCCCGGTGGGTTCAAAATTCGATGTTAGCTTAAAATCCACTATTGTTTATACCAGATATCCCAGGACTTATCGGCTTGCAAATGCAGCATTTCTATACCGTTCTTCACTGTAGCTCCTTGCGCCAAACCCGATTTCATAAATTGCGTCTCTTCAGGATTATATACCAAGTCGTAGAGAAAATGTTTATTCGTCAATTGATCGTAAGGAATATCTGGCCGATCGTCAACCTCTGGATATGTGCCCATGGGTGTGGCATTGATGATCAATTGATTAGCTCCAATGATTTCTGGATCCTTTTTAAGGTTCAAGTAGGTATAATCACCACTGGTCTTCTTTCTGGAGACCACATCACAGTCAATATCAAGTTCATCCAAACCAACTTGTACAGCCTTGGAAGCTCCACCTGACCCTAGAATCAGGGCGCTCAAATTCTTGTGAGGTAGCCAAGCATCCAACGTCTCTTTGAATGAGAGGTAGTCGGTATTATATCCTTTCAATTTACCCTGCTCACGCTTTACCAAATTTACTGCTCCCACCTTTTGAGCACTTGAATCGAGATAGTCCAAAAATCCCATGACGTGCTCTTTATGAGGGATTGTAACATTCACGCCATGGAGATCATTATTAAGCCACATGGCTGGAAATTCCTTTAGATATTCCATTTCAAAAAGGTCATATTTATGATTTGTAAGGCCTAGTTTTTCAAATTTCTCAGTGAAAAATTTCTTTGAATACGAATGTCCTAGTGGATAGCCAATGAGTCCAAATTTTTCCATTTTTTAAAACTACCAAATTGTAATTATCTACGGGCAATCCTCAATGAGTAATTATCGTTTGGGGTACAAATCATCCCTAAATAGAACATATAGACCTCAACTATAGAACCGCCTTACAAGCACCATCGATTCTGCAATTACAACCAATAGTTGATAGTTTAAATCACCAGCATTTGACACAAATGCAATGGATACGATCAGGTCTATTGCCAATTACGGCTAGAAAATTGAATCCAAAAATCTCTCGGATTTGGCGAAAAAAAGAGGGAAAGGACACACGATCCAATTCCCCCAGTATGAATATGTTGAAATAATATGATGCAATTCTATCCCATCTATGAAATCAAAAATTGTAAAAAAGATTAGAAACCCGATAACTGTAAAAAAGAAGATTTCGATTCACCTTAAGGGAAATTAGCTTTATAGTTTGTTCTAAGTAAAAACTCACTGTGAACTGGACCTCACTAGCATTAATCATTGCCTTACTTTGGATTGCCTTCACGTGGGTTCGTGCTAATAAGCGAAAACTAAAGAGTAAAAAAGAAAAGAATGGCTCTGAATTGGACGAGAAGTTGCTTGAACAAATATTTAATCGGGCATCCAGCGCACTGGTGCAGGAAAAACTCTATCTAAAAAAGAACATTCGAATAGCCGACTTAGCAATACATTTAGCTCAAAATGAAAAGCTCGTTTCCCGTGCTATAAATAGACACACCAAAGTGAATTTCAACACGTATGTGAATAATTTCAGAGTAGAACACTCGAAGGAATTGATCACTAGCGGAAAATTTGACCACTATACAATAGAGGCGATTTCCGATGAATCAGGGTTTTCTAACAAAGTATCCTTCTATCAGGCTTTTAAAACCAACGTGGGAATCTCCCCAAGTGAATTTCGGGCGCAAAAACAACCGAAAAAGTAGTTACCCTACCCCCTTTTTATCAAATTGTAAATAATCGGATAAGTTAATGTCAACAATTCCGATTGTTAACACATCTCTCTGGTTTTCAATAAGGTAAGTAGGGGTCTGAGGACATATTAGTTAAACAATTCTAATATGTTAAGTATCAAGAATAAGGACTCTAATAGTATTGTTAGCATAACAAAACATGAGTTACCTAAGGAAACCGAAATACTACTTGCTCCTGATAATACACTTGAAATACTACAGGTGCTAAAAGGGGATGTGGAAATCCAACTACTAGACAAGGCAAGACCATTTGACCTTCAATCTGGACGTTATTTCGTTATCAAGCCGAGAAGTAGGGGTATGAATGTTCTGGCCAAGCAAGCTGCCTCTATCCGTATTATTAAAATTGCACCTCTCAATGTAAGGCGCTTCACAAAAGGGCTCGATGAGGTTGCAACGGGTGTTTACTCGAGCAGCATTAGCCCAACAGTCGGATCGGCTAACTCCTCATCATTAGATGATCTGATAAAAGACGATGAAGATGCTCCAAAGAACCTTAACCAAAAGAGAACATTCAGTTCCTCTCTTGACATGATTAAGAAAGCTAATGGCCAAATAAAAGTAAAAGACTTATACAGTACACTCAATGTTAGCAAATCAACTCTAGAGCATCATTTTATCCAAGAGATCGGATTGACACCAAAAGAATTTTGCAAAATTGAAAAGCTTAACTATTTTATTGAAACGTACAAACAAAACCAACTAGAAACACTGACAGAGCTATCGTATAGATGCGGATACTATGATCAATCACATTTAATAAAAGATTTCAAGCATTTTCTTAATACTAGCCCAAAAAAGTACTTTAAATCCATGATAGCTTGATTTTCACAAACCTGCAAGTGCTCAATTCGAAATAAGATTTAAGCCTTACACAATTTTAATCCTTACACAATGATAAAGTTGATTTTCCAATTTAAAAATTAAAGCCATGAAATTAAGTTTTTATACCTGTATATACATGATGTCAATTGTAGTATTTGGGCAGACATTGCCTGAGACGCAAGTTGTTGACACAAGGGTGAATCCTGGACAGTTCCTTATTGAAATTTTACTCCCCCCACCCATAACCGAGGGGTCAACCTATCATAACGATAAGTGGCTTTTAGGGAGAATCAATCTTAAAGGAGGCCACTTTATAGATAATACTACTTTTAGGTATGATATTCAGAATGATCTAATTGAAGTCAAAACCAAGGAATCGATAAAAGTATGTGATTCATGGGCTTCCGAAAGTTTTGTGTGGTTCGATCCTGAGAAATTAGACTCTGTGAAATTTGTTAATATCAGAAATTATTCGGTGGATGGATCTGGGCCTCTTTCCGGCTTTTTTGAGATCCTAATTAAGGACAGTTTAAGTCTCTTTTCGAGATTTGAATTAGAGATCAAAGAACCAACTTATTTTCCAACAATAGATATGGGAAGTCACAAAAAGAAAATAATTAAAAAGGAAATATTCTATTTGATCGAAGATATGAATGCGAAAATTTTGTATCCACAATTACGAAAGAACCTTATCTATTTTGGGCAACATGCAAGTGACGTAAAAGCGTATGCCAAAAGAGAAAGACTTCAATGTCGAAAAAGAGATGAAATAATTAAGATTGTAAACTATTACAACTCTTTAAATTCTTCTTTAAGATAGCTTATTGCGTAGATAAGTAGCGTTTAAAAAATTGAATATCCGAATATAATTGAGAGCGTTTTGTAGCTAGAGTTCCAAGATGGATCCTCACCTAAAATTTGGCTCGTTTGATTTCTTATTTCTAAACTATAATTATCTCCGTGTTTATATCCTATTCCTAAAGCCAAGCTACCTCGTGAGGCAATTCCTAGTGTGCTTAAATTTCCACCACCCTTAACTTCGTTCAAATTGGAACCATCCGCTCTAGTAAATTCGATATAGGAATTTGAAGTAAAATTCAAAAAAATATGAGATGCATTAATGAAAATTTTTGACGTCCGATTTATAAAAACTTAAATTCAAGTAATAAATGCAACTTTCAGATTTGATATAGCGGTATGTGTTACATGAATAG
>JAAEPI010000590.1 GCA_024232835.1 Cytophagales bacterium | reverse complement strand
TTTGGATTTTTGATTTTGGATTACAATTGACAATTGATAATTCAATCCGTGCCGGGGGGGTGTATTTTAGCCGGGGCAGATAAGGATTGTCATTATGCTTTGCGTCGAAGTTGGGGGGAGGCAGAGGGACTCCAAGCAGGGCTAGAGGTCGGGTTTCTCTTGCTCCTCGCCGTTATCAGAACGAGGTGAGGTTGTTTCCGGCGTTGAGGCCATATCGGTCAACGCCTGTTCAAATTCGGCCAGGGTTTGAGCCGTCAAGGCCACTTTACTCAATTCTTTGAGTGATTTCAAATCAAGCGATTCAAAACGCTCATCATAGTCGCCCAAAACAACCCCAAAACGAATAATGAGTGTTTGATATAACATTTCTACCATTGCTTGATGGCCTTCTTGACGGCCTTTTTGAAGACCTTGTTTTTCGCCTATTGCTATTCCTTGTTCTACCCATTGTTGGGCTATGGTTGGCATTAGCTTTTCTCCTTCGGCATAGACTTCTTTTAATATTTTGCTTAACTCTGCTTCTGTCACCTTGTCGGTACCGCTTGTTAAATACCGTAAGACCGTTTCTATGTACTCCAAGCCGGTTTCTTTGGGCTGAACTTCTATCAATAATTGTAGTATTCGGCCTAACTCGGTCAGCAAATCATCGCGGTATATATATTTTAGCAATAATGCGCTCAATCGTAAAATCACTTCCCCTTTTATGGCTTCATCACTGTATTGGCTCAAATCCCATAACCAATATTTGTAATCAGGGATGTAGGGCCTCAAAACGTCCGGTAAATCTGTTTTGTCAAATAGGGCCGCAAAACTGAGCTCTACTTGCCAGCCTGTTGGGCCGTGATAGACTAAGACGGGAAATATGGGTTTGAGGGGATATTTTTGCTTGGTTTTTTGTTCTTTGTTTTGCTGGCGTTGCTGGTCCCATATTTTAACCATATATTTTAGGATTTGGAAGGCTGCCAGCTTATCCTCATAGCTTTTGTGTTCAAATAAGACGTAAATACAGGCTTGACCTCCACTTTCCAGGCCAACTTTGTAAAGTATATCAGAGAAATGGTCCTTCAAGTCTGAGTCAACAAAGCTATCTTTGCTAATGCCA
>JAAEPI010000589.1 GCA_024232835.1 Cytophagales bacterium | reverse complement strand
CGACAAGGGACTCAATGGGAATTCCTTCAATAAGACCAGCTATTCGGTCAAATTCTGTTTTGAGCAGGACCACTGTATTGGCCCTGACCACTTGAAGATTGGCAAGTGCAGTTTGTAATTGTAATGCATTACCAGTATTTGCAGCTAGGGTCACTTGATTAAAAGCTAAAACCAACCCCTCTGTTCTTGTCGTTGGTAATGAAATTGAGCCAGCAGTTGACAATATCGAATCGAGGGTTGTGCTAAGTTGTTGTATATTGGCACGCGGAAAGGGTAACAACATGTCCAATGCGAGTTCTGCAAATGGGAGAGGTTGAGTGGAAACTCCATCGTTTTCAATGGACTGAATTATTGTTCTAAATTGAGAAATCCCACCAAGATCAATATTGGTAAAACCTTCGAAGTTAGATGCAACCTTGGGAAAAACTGATCCTGACATAAAACCGAGTATTTTTCCTAAATTTTCTGGCTTGTCAAAGGAACCCTCAAAGAGATCAACAACAATAGCTGCTAAATCCGACACTGCCTTTATGTAATCAGATATGGGTAAGTCCTCTAGATTAAAAACCCCTTCAATTGAAAGGACCTTATCCACTAAAGGTTTTATCATGTTTTCAGGTTTATCAAATTCAACTTGCAACTTGCCAATGCCACTACCAAAACTTCCCATTGCAGATTGAAGGGCCCCATTTTGAATGAGATCGT
>JAAEPI010000588.1 GCA_024232835.1 Cytophagales bacterium | reverse complement strand
TCCTCTTGATCTAAGAATCAAAGTTGTACATCTAAAGAAAGAACAACACAACAAGGCTTCATAAAGCCGCAATCAAACTTACGCAATCAGACTAAGAGCTAACATACTGTATAGATTCAAACTATTCACACAAAGCATATTGAAATGCTTGTATGGCCTTCAGTCTGTAAAAGTGAGCAATTGAACATCATAGTTCAGCTCCAATGCGAATCCTTCCTGATAAAATAAGTAAAAGGATGATGGAATGGAAAGAAGAGAATTTTGATGGGGGATTGGTATTGGGAAATGTGGCAATTTGCCTTGATAAAATTAGAAAATTATTTAAAAGAGTTATATAAATAGTGTAAGAATAAAGAGATCGCCACATGTACAACTCATTGAGCTGTGAGGCGAGCAGTGTAAGCACGTAACAAACCAAAATAAGTACTGTGTTAGGGAAATGAAATGCAAGAACAGAAAGGGTTATACATACATAGTATTACATTCGGTGTGTGTGGGCTGCAACAAATGATTCTATTCTCTATGAAAAGACCAGAATAATATCCGATCGTTTTCGAATTTTCTTTTCTTCTGTTCGTCAATGCCATTCTCCTCGAAGCCAGAGTTCGAGGAAACCGATTCCTCCCATTTAGATGGGTCAGTTACGTCGTCATCGATCGCCACAAAATCGCCTAAACGCTCGTTCGAAAATCGCTCGTTCCTGTATGAAAAATCAAGCAAACATACCTTCAAACTTTTAATCGAACATTCAGACAATGGAGAACTCAGCACCCTGTAAGGCGCTAGGATTATTACCGTGTACTTTGAGTACGC
>JAAEPI010000587.1 GCA_024232835.1 Cytophagales bacterium | reverse complement strand
GTTTCTATCTGTTTCTGCGCATACCATATCTCTAGAAACTCAGCATAAATCTTAACATCCACCCACTCCTTTATAAGACGACTGGGTACCGAATATATATTGTGCTGAACATGAATAGTACTGCTCGGACCAACTTTAACCTTTTGCCTTTTACAGTCGTTAAGCCGTCTTACAGGTAATGGCTTAACCACTTTCATCTCCTCAGCCAATCTACTTTGACGTCCGGCATTTAGCTGATTAAAGAGCTGGTCTAAAAATGATTTATATTCATCTCGGTTTGAAAAATCTCTGCTACCTCGCAACATTAATGCCTGATCTAAGGCTCTCTTGAAACGAAAATGTCTTTGCTCTATATCTCCATTTTCGTTGGCTTTGCCTGCCTGGATTTTCCTACCTCTAAGACCGTAATACTTTAACAATCCACTGTAAGCCCGCGTAAACTCTTCAGGATGGTTCACCTTGTGCACTGCAGCGCTTAGTCTATCTGTCTTGTGCTCAGCCGGAATGCCTCCAAGCTCCCATAACGCATTTTGCAACCCTTCACTCAGACTTTCATAGCTCTCTGAAAAACATATTGTCCCATGCTCCCAGTTGGAATAGGTCAGAACAAAGTGATATAACAAGTGTTTGAAATGTTGACCTCCTACAGTTATTGATAGCTTTGACATATCGGTAAAGTCTGATTCTGCAAGACGGCCAGGTTTGTGCTCTTGAGGAAAAAACATCTCCTTGCCAGGACCTTCCAATGCTCTCCATACTTTTATCTTTCTCTGAAGTGTTCGTAGTTGACCATCAGCAAATTTGCCAGGATATTTTCTTTGAAGATAAAAGAAAATGGTGACGCCGTCCAGGCCGGAATTTGTCTGAAGATGATCACTTACCTCACTCCAAACTTCCTCAAAGGGGTCTTTACGTGTCCTCCATGTATGGTCTTTTTTCAGTTGACTTGGAAGTTTATTGTTACAAAGATATTTACGTGCTGTCTTCTCGTCCATACCAGCTTTACTTGCTGCTAAATACTGTGTCTTTCCCGTTTTTTTCAACTTCATTAGCATCCTCACTTGCTTGTCTGTGACCATCTCGGCATCCTCCTGATTTAATTAAAATCATTTACCTGGATAGTCTATAGGTTTCTGCTAAAAACGGGAATTTTAATTGTCGTCGTACAGGAATTCTAATTGTCGCTCATCACCACATACTACAAAGCAAAACCAAGGAGGAATAAAATGCTCATATTAACAAGGACGTTAGGTGAAATCACAATAAATTAGTAAGGGGAGGCAAAACATGAAAGCACTGGTTGAAGAACTTATGAAGGAACATTCGGAAATCCTTGCCATACTCAACGAAGTTAAAAGACTTGGTATTCTTTCGAAAGAAGGGCAGGTTAAACTCATGTCAGCAAAAAAACATTTGCTTACACATCTCAAAAAGGAGGACAAGCAACTTTATCCGTTTCTCATAAAAGAAGCTAAAAGTGATAAGCTGCTGGAAGGTACTTTAGTTTTACTCGCAATTGAGATGAGGGATGTCTCAAGGGTTGCTCTAGAATTCTTTGATAAATATTCTAAAGGCGTTTTCGGAAAAGAGTTTCAGAAAGAGCTTGGAAGCCTTTTTGTACTTCTTCGCAACAGGATAAGGAACGAAGAAGACATACTCTATGAGAAGTATGAAGAAATGAAGAAATGAATCAATAATAATATGTTGTGCACACTGTCTCTCACAAATATTCATCTGAGAAGAATTATAGTAATAATCTATCAGATCGGGATTGCTCCACTTGCTTTTATTGGGATTTGTGTTGTGGATTTTGTTGATGTGTAACTAGAGAGGGAGAGAGGTATTCCGTTAATACATGAGAAGGTGAAGAAAGGGTT
>JAAEPI010000586.1 GCA_024232835.1 Cytophagales bacterium | reverse complement strand
TTTTAAAAGCCATGAATCATTGAACCTTTGCAATTGTCACAGCCCAACTCAACCTAAACTGCACCCAACATCAGTTGGATTGACCACCTTATTACTCTCTTACCCACCCCACTCCACCACAAACTTTTGCTTACGTCAGCCTGGCGCATGCGCGGTACGCGTCGGCCTCGACGCCTGCCCCAGCTAGTGGGGCCAGTTTGGGAGGAGAGCTGTTGCTGGGAACAGGTCTTCCCCCAGACTGACTTCATGGCACAATTCTGACACCTATAAAGACAAAACCGCGGAAATTAGAGCGACCAAGACTATTAATTAGTCTTAGTAAACATTATTTCAACATAAGTATGAAATTCATTCATCCACTCCAAAGATAATCTAGGGTATTTTTTTCTCTTCATAATCCACACACACAAAATCAGAAGGGACACATTTGAACTTGCTCAACACCACAACCCTCGACTTGATCCTCTAAGGCCTCCTTGAAATGTTTTTATTTCCTTTAGAGATTCATTCAAAGTAAAGTTTTCGTCACAAATGTTACATTCGACCAGTGTCCTCTATGTGTTTCCAAGTTCAAAATTAAATCTGATTTTAAGGTCCACATTAAAGCAAAGCATAAACGACAGTTGATCATGAATTGTTTTAATGTGGATCTTGAGATCAGATTTAATTTTGAATTTGGAAACACACAGAGGACACTGGTTGAATGTGAATTTTGTTTACCTTACTTGTCGTGTTGCCTTATGGTCACACAGGTTACAGGAATACACAATACCTTCAAAACACACAGATGACACTATTTGAATGTAACATTTGTGACAAATACTTCACTTTGAACAAATCTTTGAAGTTTCACGGAATTGAGGTTCATAATGGACAATAAAAACATTTTAGGATGCCTTTCAGGATCAATTCGAGGGTTGTGATGATGAGCAATTTGAAAGTAGACCTGGCGAGAAGTCCTCAGGTTCTGTTTTAACATCACCAGCATTGGCAGTCTCAACTTAATCCTCCAACTCTTCCTTGACTTTGAAAACTTCTGAAGATAGTTTTGTCCCGAAGTATATGCTATACAAAGTAAATATTGTGGGTAAAAATTGTAATGCAAACAGTGTAAAGGTTCTGGCATCTGGAGACAGAGATGGCTTCAAAAGCTTGACCCTAAGGAAGTTAAAGAGATCCAACCA
>JAAEPI010000585.1 GCA_024232835.1 Cytophagales bacterium | reverse complement strand
TTGTTTCATTTTAGTGTTGTTTAGTACTAGAGTTTATTTCGTTAATACAGTATGAATTTGGTCGGAATATAAAGAAAATGTTGTTGATTCAAAACATTACTAATTCTATATTCCAGCAGATAAGGACATTGCCAATTTATTGTCTACTAAAAGGTATCAAATTAGGAGACGAGGAAGCAGTTGCTATTCTTTAATCAACTTGAATGTTCTGGTAGCTTGCTCTTGATTTAGTATGCGCAGCAAATAAATGCCGGTTTGGAGATAGCTCACATGATAAGAAGTCTTTCTAGAATCTTCGAATTGAATTTTCCCATCGAGTGACAAGATTTGAATACCCACGTGCGTATTTGGTATAGTAAGAAGCCCTGTGGTTGGGTTAGGGTAGAAGGAGAATTCGGGTTTTTGGCTTTCTACACCTACGACATAATCTTCTGGTGCGAAAACGGGTCGAATCATGACTACCGACCTGTCTGGTCTGATTGTAATCAAGTTTACTTAGTAATATATCCTGTCTTTTCCTGCCAGAGTTCTTGGAAAGTTCATGCAGCAAATACTTCCTCTTTCACATAAGGCAAGCGAACTATCTTAGGAGAATTTTCTTCAAAATGACAATGTATGGCATCCTTGATGTTTTTCTTTACTTCTTCCAACGTATCCCCATCTGTAAAGATAGATTCGCCAAGGCTCTAGCTTCATAACCACCCTCTACTGATTCTTCAACTATGAAAATAACCTCATTCATATCAATTCCTTATCTACAAAGTAGCGAACGATTCCCTTATTTGATTTGATTGAGTCCTGAAATCCATAAATCTCACAAAATCGGTCCATTGTATTGGAGGTTGATTTCTCTGTGATGGGTAGGGGTTGCTGGTGCGGATTCATAAATAGGGTCTGCTGAAAAACCTGAATCTACACGAAATCTATGTTTACATTTTGTCTGAAGAGATTTTTGCATGTCTTTTGATTTTTAGGTGTAAGCAAAAATGGCAATTGTCTATGATAACCGTACACGTGAATTTTAGGATCGGCATTGAAGAAATTTTGCTTAGAAATTCAGGGTATGAGAATCAACTATGAAATCCGCTGTTTGAACGAAGTGAGTTCGGATTTCAGTGTAGCTAACCGCCTGAATTTCAGAAATTTATTCACAGCCTTGATTTCTTTGCTTCCTTTCTTCATCAAGGAAGAAAGGAAGAGCCCGCCTGGCTCGAAGGCAAAACGAACTGATTAAAATGCGCGATTAGCAAATACATGAACATGGATAGG
>JAAEPI010000584.1 GCA_024232835.1 Cytophagales bacterium | reverse complement strand
GCCAAAGTCAATAAATAAATCCCCGTGCATGTAGTGAGAAATATTAAAACGCGGATTATCCAGAATATTGCGCTGACGTGTAACAGATAATGCTTTCCATTTGGAGGGGTGAAACGTCATTTTGTTTTGTATTGACCACTGGAGAAGATTGTCAATGTCTCGTTGGAGAATAAAGTGATCGTCAAACCAATTAATCTCCCTCCATATCTTTGTGTCATCTGCATACAACGCAATATTCGTGCCTTCAGAAACACATGAAAACATGTCATTTATGAAAAGTACAAACAATAATGGTCCCAAAATGGAGCCCTGGGGAACACCCGATTTCACAGGGAGAGCTGATGATGTTGCACCACCAACCACCACCTGCTGCATTCGACCTTGTAAATAAGATTTAATGAATCTAAGCATTAGACCATCTACATTGTATAAATATTTTAGCTTGTGGAGAATAAGATCATGCGAAACTGTATCAAATGCCTTTGCAAAATCAAAGTAAATTATATCTACTCTTGATCTATTATTTAAAGCTAAAGCCAAGTTATCTACAAAAGGTACCATTTGTGTGGTACAAGATTTACCATTCACAAAACCGTGTTGTCTGGGATCTAGGTATTCTCCACAGGCTGCAAGCAATTCAACCTTAATGCAACGCTCAAAAGCTTTCATAATCAAACTGGTAAGCGATATCGGTCTGTAATTTTCAACAGACCCTTTATCATCCTTCTTGTGGACTGGGACTACAGAGGCTAATTTCCATTCATTGGGTATACACCCAGTAACATAGGCAGTATTGAACATGATGGTTAAAGGCTTTGCCAAGCTGCTTGCACAATGCTTCAGGACCATTCCATGGACTCCATCCGGACTTGCAGCTTTGCTTGTATTTGTACCTTTCAGAATATTAAAAACATCAAACACATCAAATCGAACGTCGTTAAATCTGCAACTCGCATTCATGTCAGTGTCAACATTGTAAGAACTGGCGTCAGAGAACTGATCAGAAAAGTACTCATTAAAAATTTCAGCTTGCTCCTTACAATCAGTTCTAAAACGTTGAGCATAATGAATAGTTCCAGGAATACGAGTTGACTTGGATTTCGACTTCACGTGAGACCAAAATTTTTTAGATATTAAAGCGGGATCTGAATCATCTTCGACATTGAGCCTCATCTTTCGATCCATTGTTTTCTTTAAATCTTTGCGAAGCCTACGGGATTTGGAAAGATCAGACTCAGTGCCAGATTCAGACCCTGCCTTTTTCCTATACCTCTCTTTTTTCATATAAATTCTATCACATTCTGAATCATACCACGGAGGTTGGAACTGACTTCTCATAGTTTTCTTTGGAATATATTTGTTACAGAGCCTGTCGAGGATTGTTTTAAAAATAGGATAGGCTGTATATGTATCACGACTGCCAAGAATGGCATCCCAATCAATCTGTCTCAGATCAAAGTTCAAACACCTCCAATTTGCTTTGGAGTAGTTATAAACTTGAGGATTATGACGTTTTTTAGGAGATATATCCAATTTCACCTGAAAAGTCACACCAAAGTGGTCAGACAGGCATGCCTCATTATGATCCAGAATAGTGATATCACTTACTAGGTGCGGCACATTGGTAAATAACAAATCAAGAACGTTTCCCGATTTGTGGGTGGGCTGAGATATCAACTGCACGTGACCTAAGTCCACTAGGAAAAACTCTAAGAATTTAGCTTGCAATTCATTAGATGTAACCCCATCTGGCCATTCGACACCACTGAGATTAAAGTCTCCTATGAGTATATGCTTATCAAGTTTTCTCTTCAAAGCAAGAG
>JAAEPI010000583.1 GCA_024232835.1 Cytophagales bacterium | reverse complement strand
AGACCAATTTCTCTGACCTGCCTTGTAATGAAGGTCTTTGAACGCATAATAAAAGAAAAGTTACTCTCAATTACTAATGATTTACTCGATCCGAGACAGCACGGTTTTCTTGCTCATAAATCCTGCACTACTAATATGGTAAATTTCTGTGATAGTCTAGCCATTTCCCTGAATGATAACATAGTTAATCATGTAATATATTTTGACTTTGCTAAAGCATTTGATTCCGTTAATCATGACATTCTTTTGAATAAACTTAAATATATGTATAATGTAGACGGTGTTCTCCTTAAGTTCTTATGTAATTACCTCCATGATCGTCTACAGAGAGTTGTTATAGGTAACGAATCATCTTCATTATTATCAGTTAATTCAGGTGTCCCTCAAGGTTCCATCTTAGGGCCTTTGCTATTTGTCCTTTTCATAAATGATATTCCTCATGGCCTATCTGATGGCACAAATCTTGTTCTCTATGCTGATGATACAAAGATATGGCGCGAAATCAATACACTCACTGACTACAACATTCTTCAAAGTGACATCAATTATCTTAATGACTGGGCAGTTAGAAACAAAATGAAGTTTCATCTTGATAAGTGTAAGGTTATTTCTATTTCCTTGAGTCATCCTCCCGTAAATCCATTCTTGTATTCACTTGGTATCTCGGACCTAGAATATGTTGATTGTGAAAAAGACCTTGGAGTTGATATTACTCCTAAACTTCTTTGGAACTCTCAATGTGATCGAATTTACTCCAAGGCTTGCCAAAAGTTAGGTGTTGTTAAACGAAATGGTCATATTGTGGTTGATTCAAAAAGCCGTAGAGCATTATATCTGACTTTAGTTCGTAGCCAATTTGAAAATTGTTCCGTCATCTGGCGACCCACAAATAAAACTCTTTCCAATAAACTAGAAAGTCTACAAAAGAGGGCCATCAAATGGATCTTATCTGAAGAGGATTGCAGTTATAGTCCCGATGTCTATAAAAGGAAATGTCAACAGGTAGATATCCTTCCTCTGTCTTCTAAGTTTGATCTGAACGATCTTATTTTCTTCTTCAAAATTGTCAATAAACACATTCCAGTTTCTCTGCCGGCATATCTCTCTTTCTACCAGGGTTCCTCAAGGTTAAGAAGGTGTCATTTTGATTCTTTATCAGTTGTATCGTCAATAATTCCTAGATCAACCCAAAATAACGCTCTATCCAGGTCATTCTTCTATAGAACACATTTACTTTGGAACCAACTTCCACTAGAAATTAGGCAAATAACATCTCTCAGTCAATTCAAAAGTGAGGTTACTAAACATCTTTGGAAATTGGCCCTGTGCCCATCTGATGATGTCAATAGTTCCTTTCTAGGTGACGTACCCTTGGCCTTAGATT
>JAAEPI010000582.1 GCA_024232835.1 Cytophagales bacterium | reverse complement strand
TGTGCAATAATTTGATAATACACTGAATATCAATATCTTTACAGTAGATATCGGACACTAAATTAGCTGACTAAAATCAAGGCTAATAATGTAAACAAGTCCGATTTTTTTTGAATTAAACTACACATTATGAGACTAATCTACTCCTAACGGAATGGTATGCCATGACAGAAAGCATAGCTACTTCTGGTCAATTATCCAACTAATTTTAAATGCGATTGCCCTGATGCCTCATGCTGCCAGTTTGAAACTAATACGCAAATCCACTACTTTAGAAGATATTAATTAAGTCCAGAGCCACAGCGTCATATCTGGATATAGTCACCTACAACTTAACCCATTTCCACCTCAATTGCTTTCCCCTTAAAAGAGGATCGTGGTTTAATGCTGAGCTTTTGAAACATTTCTTTGTCTTGATCTACATCGGAGTTAGGGGTAGTCAGGAGTTTATCCCCAGAAAATATGGAATTCGCTCCGGCCATATAGCAGAGTGCTTGCTCTTCTGTGGTCATTTGTTCCCTTCCTGCCGACAATCGAACCATCGATCTTGGCATGATGATACGAGCTGTGGCAATCATCCGTACCATCTCCCAAATAGAGACTCTCGGTTGATCCTCCATTGGTGTACCAGCCACTGGAACAAGTGCGTTTACAGGCACAGACTCTGGATGCTCTAGCAGGGTGGCAAGTGTGTGTAGCATACCTATTCTATCATTCTCAGATTCTCCAAGTCCAATGATACCTCCGGCACAAACAGATATTTCGGCTTTTCTCACATGATCCAAAGTCTTCAAACGATCCTCGTAACTTCGAGTGGTAATAACCTCCTCATAATGTTCTTCACTGGTGTCCAAATTGTGATTGTAAGCATAAAGGCCAGCATCCTTTAGCTTCTGAGCTTGCTCCTCTGATAGCATCCCGAGTGTGCAACATACTTCCATCTCCATGGCATTCACTCCCTTCACCATGTCCAGTACCCTATCAAAGTCGCGATTGTCACGGACTCTACTCCAGGCAGCTCCCATGCAAAATCGTGTACTTCCACTGTCCTTGGCTTTTTTGGCAGCTTCCATCACCACCTCTTGCTCCAGCAGTCGATGAACTTCCACATCTGTGTGGTAATGAACCGACTGAGGACAGTACGAACAATCTTCAGAACAGCCTCCGGTTTTTACTGAGAGCAATGTGCATACTTGCACTTCGTTGGGGTCATTGAACTGACGATGGACGGTGGCCGCTTCATATATCAAGTCCATTACAGGTTTGTTGAAGATCTCTGTGATTTCCTCGCGCGTCCAGTCGTTTCGTATTTGCATTAGTGGATTTCGATTTCAGCTGGCATCCGAGCTTGGATTCCCTCCATTTCTTTCAATGATTTGAGTTGCTTCCTGTAAGGAGCTAGGATGTCGGATTGAGTAAAATATCCTTGCGCTTGCCCAGTGAGATCGGAAACCAACTTTTCAAAGAATGGCTTTTGCTGTGGATATATTTTCAAACTGAATTCTTCAATGTCTGCTGCTTGCGCGGCAAGATTCAATGCGTCTTCGTAACTACCCAATACATCCACAAGACCATTTTCTTTAGCCTGCAAGCCACTCCATACTCGCCCTTCTGCTACTGCTTGCAAATCTTCCAATGACATACCTCGCCCTTCTGCTGCTTTCGATGTGAATGTCAGATAACCTCTATCCACCCCTCGCTGCATCACGGAGTTTTCATATTCTGTGAAAGGTCTAGTAACCGTGATAAAATCTGAGTACTCACCAGTACAGACCACATCGTGTGTCAATCCCAATTTCCCGTCAAGGAATGTCTCAAAATCGTAAAGCATACTGAAAATACCTATCGAACCCGTGATGGTATTTGATTGTGCAACAATCGTATCAGCTGCCATGGCAATATAATACCCTCCTGATGCTGCTACCCCTGACATGGAAGCAATGATCGGCTTCACACCTTTGGTGAGCATGACTTCTCGCCAAATCATATCTGATCCTGTGAGACTACCACCAGGAGAATTTATTCGAAGAACTATTGCCTTCACTTTTTTATCATCACGAGCCTTTCGAATGTATCTGGCAAACTGTTCTCCTCCTACACCATCATCCTCTCCGACACTCTGGTAGATTGGTCCATTCGCTACGATCACAGCTATCTTGTCTTTGCTATATTCTTCATCAGCCTTCGCCACTTTGGCATAATCTGACCAAGAAACATATGGGATATCTTTAGCTTCATCAATACCCAAAGTGTCTCTCATCACATCCTTGACCACATCCTCATATTCTACTTGTGATACAAGTCCATATTTTTTTGCATCTTCAGGAAAACTAACCAACATCTCATCAGATATTCGCTCAAGTTCTGATTGGTCAATGCCCCTTGTATCAGCAACATTTTCCAGGTAGAAATCATATACTGAATTCAATAGTTCAGAATACTGCAACTTGCTTTCCTCACTAATGTCCTTGCGGATATATGGCTCAACGAAACTTTTGAATTTGTTTGATGTGGGTCGGAAAATCACCGGCTTAATATCCAATTTGTCAAACAACCCTTTGTAAAACATGATGTTCAGTGCCAACCCGTTGAATTCCAGCGCACCCTGTGGATTCAAATAAATTTCGTCCGCGACAGACGCGATGTAATAGTCTCCCTCACTCATATATTCGCCATAGGCATAGATGAACTTCCCAGATTCCTTAAAATCCAGAAGCGCATCTCGAATTTCCTGAAGGGAGGAAAAACTCGCGCCGATGTACTTGGTCTCGATATAGATTCCTTTGATCTTATCATCGTCTGCAGCCGCCTTTATCGCATTGACAGCATCTAAAATGGCAAGCTGTGCCGTTTCATCACCGAATGCCTTATCCAATGGGTTCTCAATAGCCTGCTCTACTATCACCCCAGAAAGCGGCATATAAAGCACCGAATTATCTTTGACTGTTGGTATCTCATCACCTGAAGCAGCCAAAGCTCCCATTACTGCAAAGAGTATAATGATTCCAAGTATTGAAAAGACAATTAATCCTGTTATCGTAGCTAATAGATTTCTTAAAAATGCCATATTGAATTTTTGATATAGGTTGCAAAAGTAAACATCGGAACTAAGAGGTACGGTGTTGAGGTAATCATTATTTACAAAATTATATGAGTGGACGCTTACTTCTATTGGGAACCAACCTGGGAGACAAAAGACAAAACTTCGAACGTGCATTGGATTTGTTGGCCAAGAAGGGTGTGGGTATAATCAAACAATCCAGTATTTACGAGAGTGAACCTTGGGGAATAGCAGATCAACCATGGTTCTGGAACATGGTTATTGAGGTGAAAACCTCTTTACTTCCCACAGAGCTTTTAAAAACTTGTTTGAAAATTGAAAATGAAATGGGTCGCGTGCGCAAACAGAAGTGGGGAGAGCGACTGATAGATATTGACATTCTATATTTTGATGATCGGGTAATCAAGGAGCCAACCCTTGAACTTCCTCACCCCGGTATTCCAGACCGGATATTCACATTGTTGCCATTGGTAGAGAAATGGCCTGAGCTAATTCATCCAATATTCAAAAAAAGTCAGAAAGAGTTGCTTAGCGAACTCAGTACTGAGCTGGAGTGTAGAAAATCAGATGTAGTTTTAGGGCAGTGAGTCTAACACATGCACTTCTTTTGATAATTGCTGGAATGTTTGCCGGTTTCCTTAATGTATTGGCCGGAGGTGGTTCTTTACTCACTTTGCCATTGCTTATTTTCATGGGGCTTCCTCCAGGCGTGGCTAATGCCAGCAATCGACTAGGTATTATACTTCAGAACATTTTCGCTGTTCAAGGCTTTAAAAGCAAGGGCGTGTCCGTCTTTCCATTTGCCTATTGGGTAGCTCTTTCAGCATGTCTTGGTGCATTGCTTGGGTCTCAAATTGCTGTGGAAATACCAGACGGCCTTTTTAACAAAATCCTGGCTATAATCATGCTTTTAGTGATGGGAGTCACTGTCTTTAAACCTGGTCTTTCAACTAACAATATCGTAGAAGACTTTAGCAAGAAAAGAGTTTGGCTAAGTGTAGTGCTCTTTTTTTTCGTGGGTGTATATGGTGGTTTCATACAAGCAGGTGTAGGTTTCATCATGATTGCTGCCTTATCGTTGGTGCACTCTTTGCCTATGGCGCGTCTGAACAGCATCAAGGTCTTCGTTGCACTATGTTACACGTGTGTCGCTGTTGTAGTATTCATAGTAAACGACATGATCCGGTGGGATTATGGGCTCACGCTAGCCTTTGGAACCGCTATTGGAGGTTGGCTAACCAGCAGGTGGTCAGTAACTGTCCCTGATAAGTATGTACGAGGATTCCTTCTTGTAACAGTAACGGCTCTGTCCATAAAGCTCTGGTTTTTTTGAATTAGGTGGTAAAATAAATTTTTCATCGTTAATTCGCCCACATGGGAGTTGTGATACGTCAGAGTTTTTGGGGAACCGCTATCGCTTATTTGGGTGTATTGATCGGCTATTTCAACACACTTTATCTCCGGCCAGAGTTTCTTACTCTTGATCAGATCGGCATTTTCACGCTGGTTACTGCGAATGCCATGCTTATTTCGCCATTATGCTCAGCAGGTATGCCTGGGACTTTGATAAAGTATTTTCCTGAGATAGGTAGTCAAAGAAAACTAAAAGATCAGTTTTTTACCCTCCAGTTTTTGATCGTAATCATACTCAATCTTCTCATTGGATTAGTCGCCTATTTAAACGCTGATTGGATCGCTGGTCTATTTAGGGAGAAGTCCTCAACCTATGTCAACTACCTCGCGATCACAGGTATTATAATAATTACAAATAGTGTCTTTGAGCTGATGTTTGCCTATTGTAGATCACTACTTAATGTCATTATCCCCTCATTTATCAGAGACGTTGCTTTACGAACTGGGGCTGTCATTCTGATAGGTGGTTATGTGCTGGACTATTGGACCTTTCATGGAGCGGTACAAGGTTTGGCTATCAACTATGCTATAGCGTTGATTGCTTTATTTCTGTACCTAATCATCAAACACAATCTAAGATTCACATCGAGCTTTTCTGAGATTGACATAGAATGGAAAAAGAGAATTTTCCGATTTGGAATGTTTCTTATGCTAATGGCGATAAGCTTTTCGGTTATGAATAACGTGAATTATCTTCAGATTTCGACCACTTTAGGAAGCCGGGCAAACGGAATATTTACCACGTGTTTTTTCATTGGTGTAATCGTGGAGATGCCAAGAAGAAATATGCTCAAAATAGTGTCACCACTTTTTTCAAAAGCCATGCAAACAAATGATCTCGAAAGTGTGAATAGGATGTATCAAAAAGGATCGATAACCATGTCGGTCCTAGGTTTATTGTTGTGCATTGGCATCTTGACCAACATAGACGACCTTTTCACTTTTATCCCACAAGGAAGTGCTTTTCAGGAGGGATTTTGGGTGGTAGTCATCATTTGTGCCACCAAGTTGATGGTGATGTTGTTTAGTTTTAGCCAAGAAATAATGGTGTTTTCCAAATACTATAAGTACTCTCTTTATTATCAAATATTCAGTGCTATTTTGCTGGTCACTCTGAATGTGATATTGCTACCGATATATGGATTAGTTGGTGCGGGATTTAGTTATGCAATTGCCGTTTTTTTTAACACATTTTTACGATATATTTTCTTGAAAAAACGAATGCACGTCGACCCTTTCGTGAAAGCTCATGTGCCCCTTTTAGTGATCAGTGCCTTCACCTTGCTTGTTTTTATTTATCTACCATTTCCTTTCAACCCCTTTGTGAATATTGTGGTTAGGTCTCTACTAACTACTTTGGTTTTTGTGACTGCTATTTTCAAAACGAATATTTCTGAAGACATCAATCAGCTGATCCGGCTTGGATTCGAAAAGGTTCTGAAAATTAAAATTTAATGCTGCTCCCAAATCTTATCATCATTGGCCCACCTAAATGCGGCACGACTTCCGTTTTTGATTGGCTATCCAAGCATCCAGATACCTGCCCATCGAAAGTAAAAGAGACCAATTATTTTCTGGATTGGGTGGGGAAACACAATGAAGAGGCGAATTTCATAAACCATGGGCTAGATAAATACGAAAGTCTCTTTCACAATTACAAAAATCAACCGATTGTATTTGAATCATCCCCTGGCTATTTAAGATCTGACACCCCTTTGCGAGAGTTCGCTAAGCTCAATCCGAAACCCTTCATCCTTTTTATCTACAGAGATCCAACGGAGCGCCTCTATTCCGAATTTCGGTTCTCAAAATTTAAAACCCGTTCATTCATTGGGACATTTCAGGAGTATTGCAAAGACGACCTAAGTGGCAAGAATGTACTGGACGGAAAGATTGTGACCCTCATCAATCACTGGCTGACTAATTACGATACAGACAAGTTTATAATTCGCCATTTTGATGAGCTCAAGACCAATCCTAAAGAGTTCATGGAATCTCTGTGTGAACGAATTGGGATTGATCCTGGATATTATTCAGATTTCAAATTTGATGCTAAGAATAAGACGGTGATTAGAAGAAGCAATCGGTTTCATGGATTTGCCAATAAATTTTACAAACTCTTTCCTGATTGGGCAAAAAATGTAATTGTTCCGATCTACCGTATTGTAAATCAAACCGATCTTCCAAAACCGACAAAAGAAGACCTGATTGTAATTGATCGCCTCAAGGAATATTACAAAGACGAAACTTGGGAGAATATTCAGGTATAATCAACTGAATCGATCTATTTTTGGAAAGACTAAAAACTCAACCTTTGATGAATTTCAAGAACATCCTGCCTCACTTATTGGCAATTAGCATTTTCTTCCTTCTTGTGGTTACTGTATATCACCCATATTTCTTCGATGGTAAAGGGATGTCGCAACACGACATATTACAGGCATATGGAGCCAATCAACAGTTAAAAGATTATCGGGCAGAAACAGGTGATGAAGCTCTCTGGATGAATTCGATGTTCAGCGGTATGCCTGCTTACCTTAATGGAGTACAATATTCAGGAGACTTATTGAAATATGTCTACAAAATTATTCGCCTCGGAATGCCACATCCAATGGGCGTCACTTTTCTATCGTTCTTTGGCTTTTACATTTTATTGCTTGCCTTTCGCGTACGCCCATGGCTGGCAATTGGTGGAGCCATTCTATTTGGGTTAAATGGATTCAATATCATAAGTATAGGAGCGGGTCATAATGCCAAAATTGCGGCAGTAGCACTAATGCCTTTAGTACTTGCGGGCATTAAACTCACATTCTCAGATAGAAAGTGGCTGGGAGTTGGATTGACGGCACTTGCCCTAGGACTCCAGATTCGAGCGAACCATCCACAAATGACCTATTACCTCTTACTTGTCACAATTATTTATGGTATTTACGAACTCGTAATTGCAATAAGATCGAATGAACTAATACCCTTCTCAATCAACATTGCATGGTTGGTTGTAGCAGCCTCACTTGCGGTTGGAGCAAATTCAGGAAAGCTATACCACATTTTAGAGTATGGGAAATACAGTACACGCGGGTCATCCGAAATGAAGACAGATGAATCCGATGGAGGGTTAGGATATGAATATGCATTCAGATTTAGTAATGGCTTGACCGAGCCCTTGGTTATGTTTTATCCAAACATTTTTGGGGGTTCCACTTCACAGAAACTCTCAGATGACTCCAATTCGGCAAAAGCTCTTATGAGACAAGGATACAGTCGTTTGCAAGCTCAACAACAAGTTCAAGCAATGCCGACCTACTGGGGAGATCAACCATTAACCGCTCCATATTATGCAGGCTCAATACTACTCTTCCTTTTAGTAATAGGATTATTGACATTATCGAAGGAACAAAAAATCTGGCTTCTGGCAATAGCTGTATTAGGGATCGTATTTAGTTGGGGAAAAAACTTTTCTGCTTTCAATACCTTGATGTTTGACTATCTCCCTGGATACAACAAATTCAGGTCTGTGACATTTACGATCATTTTACCAATTTTGGCTTTCAATCTAATAGCCTTTATTGGTCTTGAGAATTGGCTTCAAAAAGAAAAAGTCGAAAGATTCAAGGCATTAAAATGGTCCTTCATTGTTGCAGGAGGTTTTAGCCTACTCTTAATAATAGCAGCTGGATTGATTAGCTATCGAGGAGCAATTGATGCACAACTTCCTGAGTGGTTGGTAGGAGCCCTGCGAGATGACAGAAAAATGTTGCTCAGAAAGGATGCATTCCAAGCCTTGATTTTCACGACGATAATAGCCGGAATTTTGTGGGGTTATAATAAGGAAGTGCTCTCGGTGAAAACATTGGTACTGCTTCTGACGGGGATTGTAATTGTAGATATTTTGCCACTCAGTAAACGATTTGTGAACAAGAATAATTTTAGTGAAAATCCAAAGGAATCATATTTCACCCCCACCCCGGCCGACCTCTGGATAATGCAAAACAGTTCTGATGGAGAGCGTGTACTCAATTTGCAAAACCCGTGGAACGAAGCGCGTACCTCTTACTTTCATGAATCAATAGGTGGATATCATGGGGCTAAATTGCATCGATATCAAGATTTGGTGGATAGATATTTAGCCAACCAGTCCAACGAAGCAATCACAAAACTTCAAGCAGGTAATCGAGACTTTTCAAATTTACAGGTGCTCAACATGTTGAATACAAAGTTTCTGGTTGCCGGACCTCAGAAGGAAGCAGTTTTGACTAATCCATATGCTTTTGGAAACGCTTGGCTGGTAAATGAAATAACCTCCGCTAAAACACCGGATGAGGTTATGGATGTCCTAGGCAAAACAAACCTCAAAGAGAAAGCAGTGATAAATATTTCCGAATTCACAAATGTCAAGTATGGTGGCTCAGGGGCAATTGGTCTGACAAAAAAAACTCCCAATAGGGTAAAATATAAGGCCAACATTTCTGATGAAACGGGTTTGGCTGTTTTCTCTGAAGTGTATTATCCCAAAGGCTGGACCGCTACTATTGATGGAAAAGAAGTGGAGCTACTCAGAGTCAACTACCTCCTCAGAGCATTGAATATCCCTGAAGGAGAACATGAAATAGTATTTGAATTCAAACCACCGAGCTACGCAACTACTAATTCAATTATGTTAATTTGCTGCGTTATCATCATAGTAGGATTTGCTATGACCGCTTGGATGGATAGAAAGACTTCTGCTTAACCAATTCAGAACCCAATCATCTGTAGATTGGAATTACGAATGAATTTAATCAATGGATGAAAAGAATTAAGAGCCAGAGCATTCGAAAGTATCTTGACAAAATGGGCTGGTCCTATCAGGTACATGGAAATCTTAATGAAGAATATACCGTTGCATCCATCTATAGTCCGATTGATAGCGGATTCTATTTCTTAAGCAAAACCTCACAGATTACTCTAGGCTCTGAATCATTAACAATTGTTCAAAAACATTTGCTAGATCATGTGGGTGCCCAAATTATTGTAGATAAGGATCCTCAAATAGTCTATTATAAAATTTTGAAATATCATTTCGAAAGAAAATCCAGCGGAATACAACATGAAAGTGCAATCATAAATGGTTCGGCTAAGATTGGGGCTAATGTTCAAATTGATCCATTTACCATTCTTGGAGATTGTGAGATTGGAAAAAATTCAGTAATTGGCTCGAATGTCCATATCGAAGACAAAACGAATATTGGTGAAAACGTCACCATAGAATCGGGGAGTATAATTGGCACAAGTGGAGTGGCTTGGGCATGGGATAATGAAGTAGACGAGAAGATACTATTACCTCAGTTAGGTGGGGTGACAATTGGTGACAATTGTTTCATAGGGGCGCAAACAATAGTTGCTCGCGGGTCTCTTAATGAAAAGTCTATAATTGGAAATGACGTATACCTAGCCCCAGGATGTAGGCTGGGGCATGGAACAGTAATTAAAGACCATGTCCATTTTGCGAATGGCGTGCTTACGGGAGGCAATACAATTATTGGCAATAATAGTTTTATTGGATCCGGAGCTGTGCTTAGACCGAAAGTCCAATTGGATGACAACACCATCGTTGGTGCCGGTAGCGTGGTGGTTAAAAATACAACTCAGGTGAATAGCATGCTGAAAGGAGTTCCGGCAAAGGAGTCAGAAATAATTGGGAATCCGTCTGGAATGCCAAAACGAAAAAAGAAATAAAAAATGATATCAGAAAAAGCCATTCTTGGCAAGAATGTAGAGATACACGAGCTGGCGCTCGTAGAGGACGGTGCTACTATTGGTGACAACACTAAAATCGGTCCTTTTTGCATTGTAAGAAAAGGAGCAATTATTGGATCCGATTGTAAGTTCACTGCCTACTGTGAGATAAGAGAAAACGTAATGATCGGTAATCAAACAACTTTTGGAAGTAGATGCACTATATCAGCGAATGCCGTTATTGGTAGTAATGTCTCCATTAAATACAGTTTCGTTTTGACTGACACCCCAAATTTGGAAGAAGGGTCCGTGAAATCTGTCGGCTCTATAGGAGATGGATCCCTTATAGGAGCCAATGTCACTCTGATGCCCGGATTCAGCATTGGCAAGAATTCGATAATTGGTGCTTGCTCACAAGTTCGAAGTGAAGTCGGTGACAATGAAATTTGGTATGGGAATCCGGCCAAACTTTTTAAACCTCGCGACTAAGTTCTTTACGAACTAGTTCACATATCCTATCGACAATGCCCAAGTCAAGGTCGTTGTACAGTGGAAGGCAGAAAATTCTACTGGAAATGTTTTTTGCTTCATCTATTTCAGTCGATTGTTTGACATATGGCAAAAGATCTAATGTTGGATAAAAATATCGCCGACCTAAAATGTCATTATTTTGTAGCACCTTGTCAACTCTCAACAAAATTTCTTCCGATGAAAAGAGAACAGGCATATAAGCATAGTTTCTAGTAGACAGCTCGTTCCATTTTTGGAAATCCAAAGCAAGTCCATTAAAATTCTCTAAATATCGTTCAACTAGTAATTTTCGCTTCTCAATTATTGTCGGAACGTAAGGTAAATTAGCCAACCCCATTGCTGCGTGAAACTCACTATTCTTGCCATTTATTCCCACGGCAGAAAACTTTCCGGGTCCATCATGTCCAAAATTCCGAGCCAATTGAAACCCCTTGACTCGTTCACTGTCAGAACTAAATAAAAGCCCCCCTTCGGTTGAATGATAAAGCTTGGTTGCATGTAAACTGGCTATGGACATGTCACCGTATGTGAAAATGCTCCTATCCTTGTGATTTATTCCAAAGGCATGGGCGGCATCATAGATCACGCTAACATTGAATTCTTTACCAATCTCTTCAATTCGGTCAAGCTCACAAGGATTGCCAAATACATGTGTCGCTAGAATAGCCACGGTTTCATCGGTTATTACTGGAGAGATCCTTCTTGCATTGATATTAAACGTCTCAGAATCGACATCAACAAAAACGGGCTCACAATGCTCCCAGACGATACTGCTCGCAGTGGCCACATATGAAAAAGGAGTTGTGATTATTTTTCCCGTTGCATTCAAAGACCTGATGGCTAACTGAAGTGCAATAGTGCCATTACTAACATAGACCGGTGGTTCTGTTCTTAAGAAATCACCTAGCTTGCCTTCAAGTTCTCTAACCAAGGGCCCGTTGTTAGTTAGCCAGTTGCTAGACCAAATACGATCTATATATGCTAAATATTCATTTTCAGGCGGCAAAAAGGGTTTGGTTACAGGAATCATAATTAAGTTGCAAGTATGCTAAAATTAGGTGTATTCAAGAAATGAAAACCGCACATTTGTTCCCCGACAACACGGCGTTCTCATCAAATCTACTTTATGGTTTGAATCATTTCGGCCTGAATGGAAATACGATTTTTGTTTATTTCAATGAACTTCCTCATGTCCTGGAAGAGTACTCAAACTCTTTTGAATTAATTGCAACAACCAATAAGAGCAGCTTGCTGAAGCAACTTAGGGAATACGACAGAATCGTTTTTCACTCTATCTATCCACATTACCTGTCATTGTTCAAGCACTTGAAAGACAAGAGGCTAGAGTGGGTATTTTGGGGGTACGAGTACTATAACTATTTCGACTCAGATCAATTTGAACCGGTCACACAAAACCTCGTACCAAAAAGATCCTTATTTAAAAGACTAACGACCACTTACATAAGAATCCAATTAAGAAAGGCTTATAAAGAATTTGATGTATTCCTTTTTTGGGATCACCTTTTTTTTGAGACGCTCAAGCAAAGGTTCGATATGAAAGCAGAATTTAGAGAATTTCTGTATTGTAGACCCTTTTTTAAAAAGCCAGCGCCTTCAAAGTTAAAACCTAGCAAAGAAGGAGGATTACATGTCTACATTGGCAATTCATCTCATCTTACCGGTAACCAACCAGACGTTATAACTGCACTTTCGTCAGTTGATGGTATTTCAAAGGTATATGCGCTACTTGCCTACGGGTGGAAGAATCATCAGCAAATTATAATCGATGATGCTTCTAAACATCAATTCAACTCGTTCGAACCGATTACAGAGTTCCTCCCCTATGAAGAATATTTGGAGAAGATGGCGTCAGTGGATGTGATTATCTGTTATCACAACAGGATGCAGGCCTTGGGGCAAATTTTCAACGCAATCATCCTAGAAAAGGCTTTAATTCTAAATGAGAAAAACAATTTCAATCAAATATTAACAAGGTTAGGAATTAGACTTTTTTCTTTTAAAGATTTAAATAGTCCTGACCTAATAAGAAATGCAGAAATTTTAAAGAAAAATAAGGAAGTGCTTCTTGCTTATTTCAATAAGGATCGGCTTAGAGATTATTACAATTATTTCGACTAATTGATCGAATCACCTGTCATCCTAATAAATTCTTCTCCCATCTCAGCGTACATTGGTAACGACAGAATCCTTGAGGTTACTCTTTCCGCGACTGGGAAATTATTCTGTCCATGATTCTTGTAACTATAAGCCTCCACAAATGGTAGTGCAGTGGGGTAATGAATGGCACACCCAATGCCCTCCTTTTTCAGTTTGTTCATAAGCTCTTCCCGCTTATCAGATTGAATGACGTAAAGATGATAAACATGTCGATGGCCCACAGGCACAACAGGTGTTTGGACAGATGTCAAAAATTCGGTGTATCGTTTTGCATGTGCAATTCGCTTCTCGGTCCATGATTCTATGTGTCGAAGCTTGACGCTCAGCACCGCAGCATGCATTGTATCCATCCGACTGTTTCGCCCAATAATTTGGTGATCATGTTTGCTGAGTTGGCCATGGTTAGACAATCTTCTGACATTCTCTGCTAATCCATCATCATTTGTTACCACCGCACCAGCATCCCCATAAGCCCCCAAATTCTTCCCTGGATAAAAGCTGAAACTTGCGGCATCACCAAAAGTGCCAACTTTCTTTCCTTCAATTGAAGCACCGTGTGCTTGGGCGCAATCCTCGATTATCCTCAGATCATGTTTCTTAGCAATTTCCAGAATCTCGGGCATTCGAGCTGGAAGTCCGTACAAATGAACAGGGATGATTGCTTTTGTTTTATCAGTGATTTTTTCTTCAATCAAATGGGGATTGATCGTGCATTCATCTGCCAAAATATCAACGAAAATAGGCTCAGCTCCGACGTTGTTCACGGCCTCAGCTGTTGAGATCCAGGTGAGCGCAGGAATAATCACCTCGTCTCCTTCTCCAATTCCTAAAGCTTGCAATGCCAACTCAATCGAATCTGTACCATTGGCACAACTGATGCAGTGATTGACGCTAACATAATTCGCAAAAGCCAATTCAAAGTCCTTGACGATTTGTCCTCCAATAAATTGTGTGGAATTTAGAACCGTCGAGATTGCTTCATCAATTTCATCCTTGATGGAAAGATATTGCGCTTTTAAATCAACGAATGGCACGCTCATAGATCACGAATTTTCTTTGCTGGATTGCCAGCATATACTCCAGCTTCTGAGATATCTTTAGTAACCACGCTTCCAGCCCCTATCACAACTCTATCAGCAATTTGTACAGGTAAAATGGTCACATTAGAACCAATAGATACATGATTCCCAATACGTGTGGCCTTCCATTTCATGCGATCACCACCAGCAGGGCCACCTTCTGAAAAGGTATCATTTATGAACATCACCCCATGGCCAATAAAACAATCGTCTCCAATGGTCACCAACTCGCAAACAAAACTATGTGACTGTACTTTAGTCCGATCTCCTATAACTACCCCTTGCTGAATCTCTACGAATGGCCCTACAAAGACGTCATCGCCTAGCTCACACTCGTACAAATTACAAGGCTGCATGATGATCACATTTGATCCAAACGTCACTTCCCGAATACCTATGTTTTTTTCTTGATACATCTCAATTCATGGTTTGATACATTCGCTCGATCATGGCGACTACTTTCATCCCTTCATCCCCTGTGGTGGCAATTTCACCATTATTCTGAAGTACCTCAACTACATTTTGGTATACCTTATCATGATTAGACATGCTCCCTTGATATTCACCGTATTGATTTGCTGGATTGCCAGGAGGTAATTCCCCAATTTCTTCACCTTCCCAAGACTGGTAATCTAGTTTGTTTAAATACTGTCCACCAATTTTGACCGTCCCCTTTTCACCAAAAAAGGTGATAGAACCCTCCATATTTTTAGCATGAGAGTTCACTGTATAATTAATCGTGCCGAGTGCTCCACTGGTAAACTTCAAAGATAGCACCCCAGTATCCTCAAAATCTATCACCTCTTTGTGAGCGAAATTAGCCTTCATCCCATTCATCTCTTCAATATCACCAACCATCCAATAAAGCAGATCAATAAAATGTGAAAACTGTGTAAAGAGCGTTCCCCCATCAAGCTTATCTGTTCCTTTCCAGTCAGATTTCGTATAGTAATCGAAATTTCGATTCCAGAAGCAATTCAACTGCACGCTATAAATTCTTCCAAGATCACCTGCATCTAGTTTCTCCTTCATTACGGCAATTGCAGGATTGTATCTATTCTGCTTAACCACAAATAATTTCTTGTTGGCCTGATCCGCTGTTTGAATCATCTCTGCACAATCACTCGAGGAGATAGCCATCGGCTTCTCACATATCACATGATAACCAGCCTTCAATGCCTGAATCGTATGTGCAGCATGCAGTCCGTTGGGTGAACAAACGGCCACCACGTCCATATTTGAATTCATGAATTCCTCAGTTTTCGAATAGGCTATTCCTTGATAAGAATCTGACAAAATTTTTGCCTTCTCAACTTTCACGTCGTGTAGCGAAACCAATTCTCCAAAGTTGGCAATGTGTCCGGCATGCCGCTGTGCAATTCGTCCACAACCAATGATTCCGAATTTGATCTTATCCATTTATTTCGATTAATATCTGTTCCAATTCAGTGGCTAAATTAGCATGAGAAAAGCGATCGAGTAGGTTCTGACTAGATGAAAAGTCAGGATTAGACTGCCGACATTTTTGAATGAAATTTCTAATGTTCGTTTTATCAGAATACTCCATCATTCCAAAAGTAGCTACCTCTTTGGCAATAGCTTCTAAATCACTCCCCGTAGGCCCAAGTGCAAGCATCCATCGCTTGGCGGCCAAATACTCAAAGAACTTCACCGGCAGAATCCATTTAGCATTGTTTGATCGATTTAGGAGTAGTACTAAAATTTGACATTTAGCATACTCGTTTTTAACTTCTTCATGACTGAGGTAGCCAAGGAAATTGGTGCATTTTCCCAGATTACTAAATGATAAAATTTCTTCCCGAATCGACTCTGCTACCACACCACCTATTCGTAAATCCATTTTCATGGAAGAGGCCATTTCATCCAGAACGCCCCACAATTCCGAAGGGTTTCTCAATTCGTTCAACATTCCAAAATAGCCAATAGTAAGTACCTCAGATGTTGGGTATTCGTTGGCTTTTATCTCAGAAACTCCATTGTACTGAAGATGAACCCTATCTCCACCACCAAGTTCAGCAAGGCTTTTCTGCAAATGAGGACTTACTGTCAGAATCTTACCGGCGGATTTAAGCACACTTGATTCAAGTTTCCGCTGCTTTCGCATTGCCCAACTTCCCGTGTTTAGTTTCTCCAAAATATCCCATTGCGACCATGGGTCTCGAAAATCAGCAATCCAGGAAATATTTGCTTTTTTCTTTAATCCTAGTCCAATCAAATGCATGCTATGTGGTGGCCCGGTAGTAATTATGGTTTGAATATTTTCCTCCTGAAGAAATTTTATTAAAAACCGTACTGAAGGCTTCACCCAATATTTTCGCGGATCAGGCACGAATAGATTCCCACGAATCCAGACAAATAATTTATCTCTTAAGGTCTGCGTTTTTTTCTCGAGAACCAGTCCTTGCTGAACGTTTTTTCGATTGGAATTTCCTGTGATTCTATGGAAAAACTGAAACGGTTCCCAGATGCTAGTTTTGATTACTCTTATGTCCTTCACTCGTTCTAGAAGTGATTCATCCTGTATCTCAAATTGAGGATTCTCGGGCGTATAAATAATTGGCTCCCATCCTAGATTTTTTAGTTGAATTGCATAATTGAGCCAACGCTGCACGCCCACACCTCCACTAGGTGGCCAGTAATAAGAAATGATTAGGGTTTTTTTGTTGCTCATGCAGGCTGCAAATAAACCAAAATATCAGCGACAGAATTGGAAGCATCAAACCATTTTATTTCCGGATCGGCTTTGAACCAGGTCATTTGGCGTTTGGCATATCGGCGTGAGTTCCTCTTTAGCAGACGCACGGCCTCTTCACGATCATACTTCCCGTCAATAAAATCAAAAATCTCTCTATAACCAACGGTCTGAAGCGCATTCAAATGCCGATGAGGATACAATCTCTCAGCTTCCTCAAAAAGCCCCACTTCGATCATCCTATCCATTCGATTGTCAATTCGTTCATACAATTTCTCTCGATCCATTTCTAGTCCAATCTTCACATTTTCAAATGGTCGTTCAACTGTTGGTTTTTTTTGACGAAACTCCACAAATGTTCTTCCAGTGCTTCTTATCACTTCCAGCGCACGAATTACCCGTTGATGATTCAGCCTGTCCACTTGATCAAAAAACATAGGATCTTTCTCTTCTAACTCTTGTAAGAGTGAGTCTAAACCTTCTTCTTCAAGTTGTGCATTTAGTTTTTTTCGTATTGACTCATCTACCTCAGGAATTTCATCAAACCCCTCACATACAGCCTTGGTATAAAGACCAGATCCACCAACCATCAATACTTTATTACTGGTTTCAAATAGCCCCTCCAGTTTATTCATCACCTCTCGCTCGAACACCCCTGCAGAATAATACTCATTAATCGAATGTGAATTCACAAAGTGATGAGGAACCATTGAAAGTTCATCATTAGTTGGTTTGGCGGTTCCGATATCCATTTCACGATAAAACTGCCTTGAATCTGCTGAAATAATTTCCGTATTAAATTCCTTAGCCAACTCGATCCCAAAAGCTGTTTTTCCGACAGCCGTTGGCCCAACTATAGAAATCAATTGAGGTTTATGAGCGTTCATCTAGGATTGGGTAATTTTAGCTGATGGAAATCGCAAAAGGCGACATAAATGTACTACAAGATGAGCTGAAAGATCTTAAGGAAAAGCTGCGTCGGTCGTATAAAGATTACTACGACTTGGTAGAAAAGACGAATAAAAATGTTAAAGAAGTCTTCGACACCTCCAACGATTTGATTTCCATTTTCAAGCCAAATGGTGCTTTCACGTTTGTGAATGAAACATGGAAAAAAAAGCTCGGTTATACAGAGGATGATCTTTACGACATGAAATTTGTGAATGTCGTAGATCCCTACCATCAAAAAGAAACGCTGGAAAGCTTAATGAAAATCACCGCAGGTAGCGGTCTGGAAAGATTTCAAACCACTCTACTTACTAAACTTGGCAAGAGTGTGTATGTCAATGGCAAGCTTACTTGTGTTTTCGAAGATGACAGACCTGTAGAGTATCGCTGTGTATTCTTTGATATCACAGATCGGATACGAGCGGAGAGTTCACAAGCCCTATATTATAAAATCGCTAACCTCACCATCAAATCGGGTAATCTTGATTCGCTATATCAGAATATCCATGACCAGCTCAGCCGAATGCTCAAGGTGAGGAATTTTAGTATAGGATTCAAAACACCCAGATCAAAAGTCTTTGACTATGCATTCTGGATAAATGAAAAAAGAGATGAATCTCTCACCCGTGACGTAGAAAATCTGCTGGCCAACTACACTATGGAGCGTAGAACACCTAGTATGATCTATGAAGAGGGGATCCAGAAAATTGCAAATCAAAAAAAGGTAACACTAAATGACCCATTGCCTAAAATTTGGCTTGGGGTGATTATCAATATTGAAGGAAAGCCATCGGGTATTCTGTCTGTTTTCTCCTATCGGGATACTGCTGCTTACAATAACAAAGACCTAGAACTGCTGGATTTTATTTCGGGGCAGGTAAGTCTTGCGATGGAAAGAGAGTTGAATGAGGAAACAATTGAAAATCAGGCTGCACGAATTAGTGCCATTTTTGAAAGTAGTACACACCAGATATGGTCAGTTGATAGAAGTTTTTTCTTCACTTCCTTCAATCAAAATTATGCAGATGACTTTGATGAATATTACGGAATGAACCCCGAGGTTGGCATGGGGCTTAAGAGTTTAAAAACCAAAATTCTGTCCAACGATACTCGGAAACTTTGGAAGGAAAAGTACGAAGAGGCTTTTGAGGGTAATGTCGTTTACTTTCAACTTGGTCAACGCACCCTTAAGGGCAAGCCGGTTTGGCGAGATATTTTCGTGAATCCAATATTTCTTCATGATGGTAAAATCGAAGAAGTATCCGTCATTGCAAATGATATCTCTGAGAAAAAGGCAGCCGAAGTAGACCTACAGGATAGTGAAGAAAAATTCAGAAATATTTTTGAATCTTTTCAGGATATCTACTTCAGATGTACACTAAAAGGAGAGATAATCATGATCAGCCCCTCCTCTCAGGCAGTTCTTGGTTACCCAACAAAAAAGACGCTAGGCCAGCAGATAGAAAAATATTTCTCTTCATCTGAAAGCATATTGGACGCATTCGACCGGGCGATAAACGAGGGAGAGGTGTTGAACTTTGAAGCATTCGCGAAATCCAAAAGTGGAAATGATACACCTGTGCTTTGTAACATCCGTGTGATAAATAGAGATGGCAAGCCTCATGAAATTGAAGGAGTGGCTAGAGATATTACACAACTCAAACAAACTAACGAAGAGCTAAAAAAGGCTAAAGATGTAGCAGTACGTTCTCTCAAAGTAAAGGAGCAATTTCTTGCCAACATGAGCCATGAAATCCGGACACCAATGAATGGAATTGTAGGCATGATGGATCTAATGGGCTCTACTCATTTGAGCGAGGAACAGTCCGAATATTTAACAACTATTAGACTTTCATCCGACACCCTACTGAACATTGTCAATGATATCCTCGATTTATCAAAAATAGAGGCCGGTAAAATGGATCTAAAGCTTGTCCCTGTGCAGCTTGTCACAACTTTCGAAAAAATTTATGAACTGTACTCGCAACAAGCGCATTTGATTGATAATTCATTTTTCTATCATCTCGATAAAAAACTACCCGAATGGATTCTGATGGATGAAGTTCGCTTGATTCAAATTTTGTCCAACCTAACCTCCAATGCCGTTAAATTCTCTCAAAAGAAAGGAACAATCAATTTGAGCATTCGGGTGCAGGAACAAAAAGGAAGCAATTTTACCTTTAAAGTTTCAATAAAAGATTCAGGAATTGGGATATCTGAAGAGGATCAGAAAAAGCTATTCCAGAGCTTCAATCAATTGGATAGCTCTAGTTCGAAGAATTATGGCGGTACAGGACTTGGGCTGGCTATATCCAAAGAGCTTGTAAGAAAATTAGGAGGCGAGATTGGAGTTGTTTCCACGCCCGGACTTGGGAGTACTTTCTGGTTTACCTTCAAAGCCAAGAAAACAAAAGCTCCATCCAAAATTGTAAAAAATACAGCACCTAGCCTGAAGACGTTTGCAAGTGAGAAGCCGAAAATTCTGCTAGTTGATGACAATCAAATAAACAGAAGTGTAGCATCCAAAATTTTAACCAAGTCCGGTTGTGAAGTTATCGAAGCTTCTGGAGGAAAAGAAGCTGTGAGGAAAGTGAAGAAAGACACTTTTGACATGATATTTATGGATATCCAGATGCCCGAAATGGACGGAATCGAAGCAACTCATAAATTAAAAGCACTGAAACTTAAAAATCTCCCACCCATCATTGCTATGACGGCATATTCGATGGAGGAAGATCGTGAGAAGTTTCTTGGACAAGGACTGGATGATTATTTAGCCAAACCGATAAAAGCAGAGAAACTCATTCAGACAGTAAAGAAATGGACACGCTTCGAACCCATCGAAGTAGCTAAGGAGGCGCTATTAGAACAAAATGAACGATTGGTACTTAATCAGAATACACTTAATCAGCTTAGAAAATTTGGAGGAATGGAGCTGATAGAAAGCGTGCTAACAGAATTTGACGTAGAGGCAAGCACCCAAATTGCCAATGCTGACCCATTGATAAAGGTGAAACAATTTGAGGAATTCAGACGGGATATGCATACGCTAAAAGGAAACGCAGGCACGCTGGGAGCAGAAAAATTAGCTGACATTGCTACAATCATTGAAAAACGCTTAAAAGAGAATAACTTTGAAGCGTTAGATAAATTTGTCAAGCAGCTAAGAACAGGACTTAACCAATTCAAAGAAACCTACAAAAACATACTCAAAGACCAATGAGCAAGCGAATACTAATTGCAGAAGACAGTTCAGTAATTCAAAATCTTACTAAAAAAATACTGAGCCAACTTCAATACGAAATTTCTACTGTAAAAAATGGACAAGAGGTATTGGATGATCTAAAAAACAACCCATGCGATCTTGTACTCATGGACATCCACATGCCTGTGATGGATGGCATGGAATGTGCCCGAGAAATTCGATCTTCAAACAATGAAGTACCGATTGTGGCCATTACCGGGAATGCCAATAATTACTCAATGGATGATTTTAAAGAAGCCGGAATAAACAACTTTCTTCCAAAACCACTGAACTATGACCACATGTTAGAAATGGTTAAGACTTACGTGGGGGATGCTGGTTAAGTACACCAAACATTTTTTGAATCGACTCGAAGATTTGATGTCTGAAACAGATTATGTGCTCCGATATGAAAAGGGCACCTTTCAATCAGGGTACTGCATACTCAAAGATACCAAGGTCGCCATCATTAATAAATACTACTCAACAGACGGCAAGATCAATAGCTTAATCGAAATCATCCGATCCATAGAATTGGATAAATCCAAACTCAGCGAGAAGAACGACAAGTTTTTTCTTGAGATCACGCAAACACAATTTCAGTTTTGAAGATCACCTTCCTTGGTACAGGAACTTCTCAAGGGGTTCCTGTAATTGGTTGCGAATGTGGGGTGTGTACCTCAATAGATTTTCAGGATAATCGGTTGCGGTCATCCGTTTATATTGAAGTGGACGATTTGAGCTTGGTCATTGATACAGGTCCAGATTTTCGCCAACAGATGCTCCGCAGCAGAGTGAAAAAACTAGATGCCGTTTTGTTCACACATGCGCACAAAGATCACACAGCTGGGATGGACGATATCCGAAGTTTCAATTTTCTTCAAAAAATGGATATGCCCATTTATGCTACTGATGATGTGATCACTCAACTCAAAGAAGAATTCGCCTATGTGTTCTCTGAAAGCAAGTATCCGGGCGTGCCTCGAGTCATCATTCATCCAATAACGAATGCCTCCTTTACAATCGGTAGCACACAAATCCAGCCGATTCAGGTTATGCATCATAAGCTTCCTGTGCTTGGATTTCGTATCAATGATTTTACCTATATCACTGATGCCAATCACATTGCCAATGAAGAGAAGGAAAAAATTAAAGACTCGAAGGTGTTGGTTCTAAATGCACTACAAAAAAAGGAACACATTAGCCATTTTACCCTTGACCAAGCACTAGGATTAATTGACGAATTGAAACCTGAAAAAGCTTTCATTACCCATATCAGCCACAAACTTGGCAAGTATCGAGATATCAAAAAAGAGCTTCCTGATAATGTAGAACAAGCCTGGGATGGATTGGTTGTAAAAGTGTAGCCACGAATGCACGAATACTTAGGGTCTGCTGAAAAAGCCTCAGGCGCATTGGATACAAACGGGCGAAGCGAAGATGTTTAAACATACTTCGAGCTGAAACTCGTGAAGTACCATGCCTATGGCTTGGCAGGGATGATGTGCCTGAGACTAAAATGAAAAATGCCAAGGCATATTTCAAAGTGCAGGAAAAATTATCAAATACTCTTGAAAGGCATGCACTTCAACGCTTGAAACAGCTATCCTACTTCTTTGATAATCAATTTGTTAAGTGTTTTTCAGCAGAACCTGATTAGGTAGAAGAGGGAAAAATAAGCCCTAATTCGCAAATAAAAATGCAAAACGACAATTACCCAATTCTATGATAAAATCTATTCGTGCATTCGTGGCTAAAATCAGCTCACCACGACCTTCACTATCGTATCCCCAGCGCTGATCTCGTCGATTACATCTAGTCCTTCCACAACTTTACCAAAACACGTATGGTTTCGATCAAGGTGTGCTGTATTTGTACGACTGTGGCACACAAAAAATTGAGAACCTCCGGTATTGCGACCAGCATGGGCCATACTTAGCACGCCTCTGTCATGGTACTGATTATCACCTTCTAGTTCGCAATCGATGCTATATCCTGGGCCTCCTGCACCTGTTCCGTCAGGACATCCTCCTTGAATAACAAAGTCAGGAATTACTCTATGGAAGGTTAGCCCGTCATAGTATCCTTTCTCACTTAGGTCAATGAAATTTTGAACCGTATTCGGTGCGTCTTTTTCAAAAAACTCCACTTTCATTACTCCCTTACGCGTGTGTATTTCTGCAGTTTTCATTCTTGCTCTTTTATTTAGATCTTTAATGTTTTGGATCAAAACCAAGCGAATTGATCATCTTTACTGCAAGTATCGACAACTCAAATGTATCACACTTGGTTTTTTCAAAAAAGGTTAGCGGAAGCGCTGAATTCGGAAATAACTGGGCTTCAACTTCTGGCGTGTTTTTCTCAACAAAAAGACGAACTGATTCTGTCCTTTGGTGATCAACATCGAGAGGTACATATCCGAGCCGACATGGGCAGTCAAGCGGGAATCCTTTCCTTCCGAGACAGCTTTTCTCGAGCGAGAAAGAATTCCGTGGACCTGTTCGAAGAGCTTGTGGACAAACGAATAACTTCGGTGTTCTCGTTCACTCACGAAAGGTCTTTTTCCATTAAAATGGAGGATGGCTTTCAGCTGATATTCAAGATGCATGGGAATCGGTCAAATGTTCTGCTGATAGAAAATGATGCTGTGATTCGAATTTTCAGAAACAATCTGCCTGCTGACAAGGGCTTGAGTCCAGCCAAACTCCAAAATGAAATGGAAATTGACAATTCAACGATTCTGAAGTTACTTGGCAAGAAAAATCTTCATCTATTCACTGATCAGCAGAAGGATGCTTCCGAATTTCTTGATCAATTAAACTTGAATCCCATTTATGTTGGCATGATAAACAGTCAGCCTTATCTCAGCTTGACAGAAACAGAACACCCAAAACAAATCACTACTAATGCTATCGAAGCATCAACGGCATTCGCTGATCTGTATCATCGCCATTTTCAATTAACCAAAGAAAAAAAGCAAATCGAACAGGTCATTTCCAAACAAACCAAGCAATCTGAAAATTATGTCAAGAAAACCGCTCGTAAGTTGGATGAGATAATTAGTGAAAGGAGTTTGGGAGAGATCGCCGACATTCTAATGGCCAATCTTCATTCTCTGAAAGCCGGTGAGAAGAAGGTGACTCTTGACGATATATATAACGGGGGATCAATTGGAATCAAACTCAATCCGAATTTGTCACCCCAAAAAAATGCGGAGAATTATTATAGAAAATCAAAGAATAAAAAAGTCGAAATTGAAAACCTGGAAAAGAATATTTTGTCCAAACAGAATGAATCAAAGCAATTACAAGATCTTTTCGATGATCTTCACAAGATTGACAATTTAAAAGAGCTCAGAGTTTTCAATGCTACTCATTTTGGTAAAACCTCCAAACAAAATGAAGTCCCTGTTCCTTATCACAAGTTTATTATTGATGGATTTGAAGTTCTTATTGGCAAGAATGCCAAATCAAATGATATCCTCACTCAAAAAATTGCAAGCAAAAATGACCTTTGGCTGCATGCTCGAGATGTGGCTGGTTCTCATGTGGTAATTCGTGAAAAACCAGGCTATAAATTTCCTGCTCCAGTAATTGAAAAAGTAGCTGCACTGGCGGCTTGGTATTCTAAACGAAGAACAGATTCGCTTTGTCCTGTTATCTATACCCCGAAAAAATTCGTCAGAAAACTTAAGGGAGCACCCTCAGGACAAGTAGTGGTAGAGAAAGAAGAGGTGATTATGGTGGTGCCTACAAACAAGCTCCATTGAGAATTGTCGTTACAATTTTATTCGTATTCCGGCATTTATAGAAATAGGCATAGTCATTACTATTCTATTCATTATGTCGAGCCTAGCTTTTAGCGGAATATCAATTTTATCTGTAAGTGAAATATCGTAATTAGCTGATACTAATAAACCTAATCTTATTCCATTAGAAAAATTAAACTCCGGGCCTATATCCAATGCAAAAGGACTATCTGTCCTAAATCTAGCAATCGGCGTAATCCTAAAAACATTGACATCATATTCTGGGTTACTAGTCGTGGTACCATTTAGAACACGCACATAATACCAATACAAATACTGATACATAAGTTCTGCTCCAAATTCTACATTCCCCAATGACGAAAAAAAATACTGTCCGCTAAATCCATAACTCACCTTTGCCCAATCCATCAAAACGGTTCCAGAAATTTCATCTTGATCAACTATGGCGTATAGATCGACTGCTGGATAACCAATTCCAATTGTAAATTCAGCAGACTTCTGTGAATAGGTATTAAACGCAATGAGAACTATCAACAAAATAAAAAAGAACTTTCTCATGTATTATCTATCTGACTCTGTCATCAAATTTACCAGTTTTAATTGCAATTATCAAATTGAATAAGTAACGGTTTTGATTCAACCAATTGGGAATTTATACTTGCAAATAGGAATAACCAAAGCTTTGATTTCGGACAGCAAGAGAAAAGACAGGGAATTATTCTGAATTCATCACCTCCTTCTTCACTTGTTGCCAGAGATCCCCCTCATTCTTGCCATTTTGAGAACTCCACTTTTTGAGGATTTCATCTATCCGTTCACTTTTTGGGCCGTCAGATTTTTTGAAGAATTCCATCAAGAGTTTCAAATCTTGCTTCTTTGTGCCATTATTATAAGATTCGTGGGTAGATATGTCTCGTTCAAAATCGGACGTATAGGTGCGGGTTTCCATTTCCTCCATCAAAGCAACCTTCATGTCATACGATCCCGTTGGTAAAAATATCTTACTGATAATTGGAACCAACTCAAAAAGAATTAGAATGATCAATAGCAAATAGTATCGCTCTTTCAATGAGCCAGTCACGTCCTTCTGGAGCAATGACTGTAGTGCCTCTACATGTATGAGAAAGCCTGAATTGGCATAGTTATCATTGAATTCATTGAAATCTGCTAAATACTTCCGTTCAATACCTGCCAGCTGAGTTGTGACTGAATCAAGCATTGGCTGGATGCTGGTTTTTAGTTCCAGATATTCCCCTTCCAATCGGTCAAGAATCTTTCCTTTCTCCTTTGCAACAGCTTTAATTCCAAACCGCTTAGATCCTCCAGTACCATCAATTTCTCCCGAGTAGGATTCTCGTGCGGCTTGTACATCTGCATACTTTGACTCCAAACCAGCTTCAAGCGACTCCTTTTGACCCAAAAGAGTTGCAGATTCACTAGCTTTAATGCCGAGCAATATTTGATTTCTTTCTTCGATCTTCTCATCATTCAGTACCTTGATTTCCCCTTGTAGATCTTCATCGAACATCCAGAGAACAATAGGTTGAGCGATGAATGTACCCAGTGCAAGTGCAAGAAGTACTCTAAATATGGTCGGGACAATATTGATTTTCCCACTCTTAATGGATGAAATAAGCATTCGATCAATCGTGAGAATACCAAAACCCATGAATAGGCCAAGGGGGACGAATAACCATGGATTTGAGACACTGATGGACCAAAAATAAATCCAGGCAATGGTTGCGTAGAGAAACGTAAACAAAACACCAAGTCCTATGATTTTAGCACGATTGGCATCCGATTTACAATCCTTGATGATTTCGGAAATGCTGGTAGAAAACCACCATAAAATTAAACTGATCTGATTGGGGTGTTGGGGGGTAGGTTGTGGTTCGGCATTTTGTTCCATTGGCAGTTTTTTGAATTTGTAACGTAGGAAAGTTCTTTTAGATTTTATTTGCACCATTGATATTCAAAAAATAAAAGTTAAAATTTTGAAAACGTCCTCATTTCGGGTTTCAATTCTATCCTTATCTATTTCATTTTTAGTCATTGGTTGCAAAACCAACGAACCAATTAGTCAAAAAGCTATAGGTGAAGATTTTAAAACAGTGGCGACAATTGAGAAAGCTGATTCAGCTCCTGAGAAAGATGAAATTGGTATCGAAGAAGAAGATATTGCACGAGCTGAGGGAGTACGTGAGTACTCAGACGTACAACGTCTTGGTAGTCAGGAAATTAAATTAAGATTTTTAAAAAAGGAGGATGGCCCAACATTTATCAATCTTCATGACGATGAAAATACCTCTGTAAAAGCGGCATTTAAGGTGCTTGACTCACTCGGTGGGCGACTGATTGAACTACGACATTTGGGTGAACGAAATATTAAATTCAATTTGAACTCTACAGCATACGAATTCGACCCTAATCGAATGTTTACAGACCTTGGAGCCAAGACCAGCTTGGAGCAATACAGCAAGATGTCTACCAAAGCACACGAGTCAATCAGGGGCTTAGCTCAGCGCGTTGTAGATTCATTGGATAGTCAAATGATCGTGACCCTACATAACAACACGAATGACAATTATTCAAGTCTCTCATATTTGGATGAATATAAGACCGATGCTGCGGCTGTATTTATTAATCCAACGCGCGACCCTGATGACTTCTTCTTCGTTACCACTTTGGAGTTTTTTGAGAAATTCAGAAACATGGGTTACAATACGGTGCTTCAGAATAATGAGACCATGACTGACGATGGATCACTATCCGTGTTGGCTGGCAGACTAGACATTCCCTACATCAATGTGGAAGCTGAACATGGCCATTTTAAAGAACAGGTGGAAATGATGTTTGCGCTGATTAGCGTACTCCATACCAAATAAGATCAGTCAATCTTAAACTCATCGCTATCCTCCTGAAAAGGAAATCGCATGCGAAATTCCTCCATTGATGCCCGTTCAAGTGTAATAATTTTAATTATGTCTTCTGACCCCAAATCTTCAACAAGATTGCCACCGAAATCACAAACCGTAGAATGGCCAGGATATTCTAAATTATTTCCGTCAATTCCCAAACGATTCAAACCAATGCAATACGCCTGATTTTCAATGGCACGAGCTTTTAGCAACGTGTCCCAAACGTTGATTCTTGGAGTGGGCCAGTTGGCCATGTAGATCAGCACATCGTATTCATAAATTGAGTCTTTTGATTTTCTTGACCTTGCCCAAACAGGAAAACGAAGGTCATAGCAAATAAGTGGTCGAATTCTCCATCCGTTGACTTCAAGAATCAATCGTTTATTTCCACTTGAGTATTCTTTGTCCTCTCCTACCAATGTGAAGAGATGCTTCTTATCATATGTTGAAATCGTTCCGTCAGAATTCGCAGCGATAAATCGGTTGAAGTAATGTCCCTTCTCTTCAATAATGCAACTACCCATGATTGTGGCATTTGCACTCTCAGCTCTAGCCTGCATCCACTCCACCGTTTGGCCATTCATGTTTTCCGCCAGATTTTTAGGTGTCATGCTGAATCCTGTTGAGAACATCTCAGGAAGAATTATCAAGTCTGTCGGTTTAGGTATTTCTTTGATTTTGGTAGAAAGGATAGCCAAATTTCCTTTAACGTCTTCCCAAAGGAGTTCAGTTTGGATGAGGGTACATTTCAGCGATTCGCTCATATCTTTTGCAATATTTCAGCGGCTTTTTCCAAGGTATTATCCTCTTTAGCAAAGCAGAACCGAAGATACGAAGCATCATGACCATCTGCGAAAAAATTGGAAATCGGAATCGAAGCAAGTTGAAATTCTCTGGTCAGACGATTGGCCATTTCTGTATCAGATTCCTTGCTGATATTATCAAAACGTAGCAGTTGAAAGTACGTACCCGATGCGGGGGATCCCTCAAATCGACTTCCTTTAACTCCATCCAAAAAAATGTCTCGCTTCTTCTGAAAGAAATCTGGCAAATACTCATAATTGGACGGATTTCTCACGAAATCAGCAATGGCAAATTGACATGGAGTATGCGTGGTAAAAGTGACAAACTGATGAATTTTTCGTATTTCGGCTGTGATCTCTTTTGGAGCCGCCACATACCCAACCTTCCAACCTGTGGCATGAAAAGTCTTACCGAAAGAAAAGATGGCTACACTACGTTTAGCCAATTCGGGATACTGGAGCACGCTGCGGTGCTTTGCACCATCAAAGACAATATGGTGATAAACTTCATCACTGATCACAATTAAATCGTGTTCAGTGGCTATTTTATCAAGAGCCAGCATATCAGCATCAGTCATCACCGCTCCTGTCGGGTTGTGTGGCGTATTTATGATGATGGCTCGAGTCTTGTCAGTAATCGCAGATACAACCTCCTGCCAACCGATGGTGAAATCATGATCGGATAATTTGAGATGGACGGTCTTTGCCTTTTGTAATTCAATCACAGGCTCATAGCTATCATAAGCCGGATCAAAGACGATCACCTCCTCTCCTTCATGGATCAATGCAGTAATTGTAGAAAAAAGAGCTTCAGTTGCTCCTGAAGTTACCGTGATTTCGGTTTCGGGATCATGTGAAGTGCCAAAATGGTGACTGTGCATTTCAGCAATCGCCTGTCTAAAATCTGGGATACCCGCACTAGGTGGATATTGATTACGTCCCTCGTTCATATGAAGTGCAACACGATCAATAAGCTCTTGACTTACGTCAAAATCAGGAAACCCCTGAGCCATATTTAAAGCCCCATGTTTAGCGGCTCGCTGTGACATGGTAGTGAAAATGGAAGTGCCTGTATTGGGGAGTTTAGAAGTCATATTTTTAAAGATAGAAGCTACATCAAAAGTGCTAATTCGCAAATCAATGTCACAGAGGTTCTTGAAATGTGTGCCATTTAATGGCAATATTCAGGTGTTATAAAGTGGTGTTTTTTGTAGCAAGGCTTTGGTTTTATTTGGTAATGGATATTGATGTGAAGCTATCTTAATTTGTATACCAAGGTCAAGAATCCAAAAATCGAATCACCATCTTATCAACGCACTCGCCCATGTAAACCCACTACCGAAAGCAGCCAGACAAACGAGATCCCCTTCTTTAATTTTGCCCTCCTGGTGCGCCTCGCTCATAGCTATGGGGATGGAAGCGGCAGTTGTGTTGCCATAACGCATGATATTGTTATACACTTGATCATCCGACAATCCCATCTTCTTTTGTACGAATTGGCTGATTCTGAGATTAGCCTGATGTGGAATGAACATATCTATGTCTGTTGATTGATAGCCATTTGCTTGAAGTGCTTCACTGATCACCTCTCCAAAGCGAACTATGGCGTGCTTGAACACAAAACTTCCATTCATGTAAGGATAATAGCTTTCATCCTTGGGATCATTTTCAGCAATCATCTTATCTACCCAATGTGCTGTGTTGGGTCCAAGAAGCGCGAGCTCTTTTGCATGCTTTCCCTCTGAATGCAAATGAGTAGATAGAATGCCTTTACCTTCTTCTTTAGATCGTTGAACCACAACTGCGCCAGCACCATCACCGAATATTACACTAACATTTCTTCCTCTTGTCGTTTTATCCAACCCACCAGAATGATTTTCTGCACCTATAACAAGTATGTTTTCATACATGCCCGTCTTCACAAATTGATCGGCGACTGATAAGGAATACACAAAACCTGAACATTGATTTCTCACGTCCAAAGCACCAATTTCTTTAATACCCAACTGCTCTTGCACCATCACCCCTGGGCCTGGGAAATAATAATCAGGGCTAAGGGTGGCAAACACAATAAAGTCAATATCGTCAGCGGTGATTCCGGCATTCTTCATGGCCATCTGTGCAGCTGTGGTGCCCATAGTAGAAGGCATGTCGTCTGTCGCTGGATCAATCCATCTTCTTTCGTTCACACCAGTTCGCTCCACAATCCACTCCTCCGTCGTGTCCATGAACTCTTCCAGATCTTTATTGGTCACCACATTTTCAGGTACATAATGTCCAATTCCGGCTATTCTTGATGTGTACATATTGCTTATTTTAATCTAAATTAAATCAAGTTACTCGATCACGATAATTTCTATTCGACGGTTAAGTTCTCTCCCCTCTTTTTCATCATCATTGGAGGCCATAGGTTTCGATTCTCCATAACCTTTGGGAACAACTCTCGAGGCTACAATTCCCCTTTTTGATAGCCACTTTTGAATAGCCTCAGCTCTTCGTTGCGACAACCACTCGTTCACATCATCTGGCCCGATACTATCCGTATGACCTGCCACCTCAATCCTCAACTTAGCCGCATTTTTCATAGTCTTTAGAAGTGCTTGTAAAACAGGTGTAGAGCTCTTTTTGAGTTGACTTGTGCCATGATTAAAATAAATATTTCTGATTACTGCTGTCCTGCCAGGTCTGAATTTACTACCCAGTTCTTCTATCTGCGCCTCAGTTTCTGGAGGGCCTGTGTACTCAACTTCCGCAACTGGAGCCGTCCCTTCTCCTATAAAAAAATCTTGATGATAGGTCGTTTCCAATCCACCTGTCGGATGTACATCGTATTCATCTCTAAACAATACTTGTCCATTTCGTTCGATCTCTACACTAAAAGTTTCATTTGCAACAATGCGGGTTTTGTACATACCAAATTCATTCGTCTCCGAACGAAAATATTCATCTTCGTAGGGCATGGTTCTAAATGTAATGATGACATCTGTGGTGGGTGTATTTGCAGTCAAGTCAATGATCCTTCCTGTCATATTCACCTTTTCTATTTCCCAATAAAAGTAAATATCATGCCCTCCAAGAGAGCGATATCTATCTGAGCTAAAATAACCGGACTTCTGATCTGGGTTCATATTAAAATGAATTTCATTGTCAGGAGAATTGATTGGAAATCCAAGGTTAACTGGCTCGTTCCAGCGCCCTGCTACTTCATCTAATCTAGATACATAAATGTCATAACCACCCAATCCACCTGGTCGGTTAGAGCTGAAATAAATCGACTTTTCGTCAAGGGAGAGGTACGGTGTATCTTCATCCCATTCTGAGTTGATTGTCGGAGATAGCACCGAAGATTTGCCCCACTTTCCACTTTCATGATCACGATAAGATTGGTACAGTTCCAAACCAGAAGATTTAGCGTGCTGATTTGAAGTAAAAATTATTCGGTCTTCATGTTCATTGATGAAAAAATGCGATTTGATATGAGCTTTAGTAATGCTATTATCAAATTCTTTTGGCTCTGACCAGCCATTTTCGATGGGCTCACTGTAGTATAAGTCCCCACCCTTTTCTGGTCGAAACTGAAACAACTTGCCGTCTTGATCTATCAGTTCCAAATTAGCACCCTCTTCCTCAAATTTCCCCAGGTTTCTCAATACACTCGGAGGGCTCCAAAATCCACTTTTTCGAATACCTGTCTGTGTACTGTGATAAACAAAGTAGGTTGGCCAATTAGATTTTTCGGAATCGCGCGACGAAGCAAATAGTAATTCATTGTTATCTTCAAAAAAGACGGGAGTTATTTCATTAAATTCAGTGTTTATTCCTTCCGGCAGTTGGTGAATTTCATAGTCATCCGGATTCTCAAACATCAAAAGCAGTGCCTTGGCTTCTGTGATGAATTTGTTAACCTCTTGTTTGATTTCAGTGCTTTTATAGCTCTTGCTATTTAAGAAGGTCTCCCAAGAACGAATGGCCTTTCGGAACTCGTACTTATCAACATAGATTCTGCCCACCCAATAATGATAAAATTTGTCTGTCCTGCCGTTTGTTTTCGAATAAGACAGAAAAGTATCTATTGACCGGTTTCTGCTATTTGTTAATAGCTCACAAATTTCTAAGCGATACTTCGCATCTTTATAACTTGGATTTAGAGAAACAACTTCTTGAAAAATTTCCCTTGCATTGATAAGATCTTCATCAAAAAACTTTGCTTGAGCATCTTTATACAGACGATCTATATTTTGCCCTTGTACAACTAAAACCCCTGTAATTGTCAATAAGCTCAGTAATTTTCGCACACTCTAATTTAGCAGTAGTTTTTTAATTAGCCAAAAACTGTCGTTTAGTTAAACAAAGTATAGTTACCAAGTTGATCTGAAGCTGGAACAGGTTTGATAAGATCTGGGTAATTATTCTCAATATTCTTTATGGATGGACTCACAGAATGAGAAGACAATACAGGATGATCATTCCTAACTGAGGCGATAAGTTTTTCGTTTTCTTCTAAATCCTTGCTATCCAACCAAATCCTAGATTTGTTCGAATCTAATATGGCTGGCATTTTATTTTCAAATTCAATCAAGGACGAAGAAGAAGAAACAAGCAAAACAATAAATGAGTGACTTACCGTGCCATCAATATCTTCAAACTCTTCCCATAGCCCAGCTATTCCTAGAATTGGCATTTGAGGTGAAAAAAAGTAATACGGTACCAACTGCTTCTTTGATACACGCTTCCATGCGTAAAATCCATTAATTGGTACGATACACCGATGCGATTGAATTTGCTTCTTGTACCCAGGCCGTTGAAAAGCTAACTCTGAATCTAAGTTTATAGACTTAGCACTTATAGAGGTCTTGCTATTAGACCATTTAGTCATAAGTCCCCAATGAAAAAAAGATATACCCATTCTACCTTCACTTGTAATAACTGGCAAAAGATGTGTTGGAGCAGCATTGTACGACGGACTGTACCCTTCCGGCACTTCAGCCGTCAAGGTTTCTTTAATTTCCTCTGTCGAGGAATAAATGGCATATCGATCATACATACTTTAATCCAACAATCGTCTGGACAAAAAAAGTTTGAGCAAAAAGCAACTATGACCATTTTCGACCGTCTTTCAAATTAACACTAAAAAAAATGATTATGAAAACTCAATTAACCTGCCTCTTCCTTCTGGTCGGATTGATCAGCGCAACAGCACAACGTCGCACCATAGATGTGGACAATTTTACAAAAATCTCTTTCGCAATACCAGGCACTCTTTACTTAACCCAAGGTTCTGATGAAAAAGTAGAAGTTGAAAGTAATGATGAAGCTTTTGAACGATTAGAATTCAAAATGGAAGGGTCAAAACTCAAAATTCAGAGCAAAAGAAATTCATGGAGAAACTGGAATGGAAACAGTAAAGTGAATGTGTATGTGACCATGAAAAACATTGAAGGGGTGAGTGTAGGTGGGTCAGGTAGTGTCTTGGGACAGAATAAATTCGAAACTTCTGATCTCTATCTATCGGTAAGTGGGTCTGGAAGTATGGATATCAAAACCAATTCTGAAGACGTGGATTTGAGTGTATCAGGTTCTGGGAAAATAAGCTTAAATGGCTCTGCTGATAAAGCGGATGTTTCAATCAGTGGGTCGGGACGTGTGAAGGCAGAAGATTTCGAAGTAAATGCATGCGAAGCATCGATCAGTGGATCAGGAAGTTGCTACATCACGGCCATCAAAGAGATTGATGCACGGATCTCTGGGAGTGGAAATGTGTATTACGGTGGCAATCCTGACAGAGTGATCAGCAATTCATCAGGAAGCGGAAAGGTTCGCAAGCTATAAGACAACAGCTTTTACATGAGAAATCAAGTACCTTGAAGCAAGCCTGTCTGACTAAGGCAGGCTCACGAGGTATGAATATGGAAAAATAATTCTGCATTCGATGCAAGCATCGGGGAATCTGCCTACTGCAGGCAGGTAAAACCTGGTGGGATTAAAAGCGCCAATCAGACGTTTTTTTTATGCTCCGTATTACGATTAGGTGATTTACCTTTGACTCTTGGTTTTTGAATAAGGGGTTTTTCATAAATAGAGAGTAATGGCTGAAGTGATCAGAATGCCGAAGATGAGTGATACCATGGAAGAGGGGGTAATCGCTACTTGGCTAAAAAAAGAAGGTGAAGAAGTAAGTTCTGGTGACGTACTGGCGGAAGTGGAAACCGACAAAGCAACAATGGAATTGGAGAGTTATAACGATGGTATCCTCCTTCACATCGGCATTAAAGAAAAACAATCTGTCCCCGTGGACGGTGTGATTGCCATCATTGGAGAAAAAGGAGAGGATATCTCAGCACTTATAGGGGAATTGAAAAATGAAATGGTAGAGGAGGAGATTCAGGAGGAGTCTAACGCTACAGTTGAGGAACCCACTAAAGCGAGCGAACTTATGCCTATGGACACGTCCGGTATAAATGCCTCGATAGTGACCATGCCCAAGATGAGCGATACTATGACAGAAGGAGTAATCTCCGCCTGGTTAAAAAAAGTAGGTGATAAAATCGAATCAGGAGACATACTGGCTGAAGTGGAAACGGATAAAGCAACTATGGAATTGGAATCCTATGAAGATGGAATTCTTCTTTACACTGCCGTGGAAACTGGGAAAGGAGTACCTGTCGATGGTGTAATTGCTGTGATTGGTGAGGAAGGAGTAGATTTTCAACCACTATTGGAAAAAGCTCCAAAAACAGACGTTATTCCCAAATCTCCTGCGCCGAAAGCTGAAGCTAAACCTGCGGCAGTTGAGGCTCCAGCCTCTGTAGCTCAACTAACTCCCACTAGCGCAACAATTCCATCCACAAATGGGCGAATCAAGGCATCCCCGTTAGCGAAGAAGTTGGCCAGTGAAAAAGGCATTGATATAAAAACAGTTACAGGATCTGGAGATGGTGGTAGAATTGTGAAGAAGGATGTAGAAAATTTCGATCCTTCATCGGTTTCATCAGAAAGCGGTTCTCCAATACCAGCAGTGCTGCCAGCTGTTGTGGGTGAGGAACGAAGCGACGAGGTTGCTGTTTCTCAAATGAGAAAGACCATCGCGAAACGATTATCATCAAGCAAGTTCAATGCACCGCACTTCTACCTGACCATGGAAATCAACATGGACAAGGCGATTGAGGCAAGAAAATCCATGAATGAAGTTTCTCCAGTAAAGCTGTCATTCAATGACATGATATTGAAAGCAACTGCAGCGGCTATTCGTCAAAACCCTGATGTGAACGTATCATGGGAAGATGATAGAATGATGAAACATCAGCACATCCATATCGGGGTGGCCATGGCCATTCCTGATGGCTTAGTGGTTCCGGTCATTCGATTTGCAGACAACAAGTCCTTAGCCCATATCTCTGCAGAAGTGAAAGCTTATGGCCAAAAGGCAAAGGAGAAGAAATTACAACTTGAGGATTTTACAGGCAATACTTTTACTATTTCCAATCTCGGTATGTTCGGTATCGAGGAATTCACGGCCATTATTAATTCACCCGATTCATGTATTATGGCCGTTGGAGGTATCCAAGAAACAGTTATCGTCAAGAATGGAGAAATGAAGCCAGGAAATGTAATGAAAGTCACCTTATCTTGCGATCATCGAGCGGTTGACGGAGCAGTTGGAGCAGCTTTCTTGCAGACGTTCAAAGGATTGCTTGAAGATCCCGTTCGAATTCTTATTTAATCTAACCCAACCGCAGTGAGCGCAGAGAAAACAGAGATTAGTTCTATTTTTTGCGACTTAGCGTGAAAACATGAAAGAACAAATAAAATCAACAACCGTAGTGGCCATCAGGCACAAGGGAGAAGTAGCAATTGGTGCGGATGGTCAGGCAACACTTGGCAATACCGTGGCAAAATCTAATGTGAACAAAATCCGAAAGCTTCAGGAAGGTAAAGTGATTTGCGGCTTCGCAGGATCTACAGCCGACGCATTCACGCTTCTTGAGCGTTTCGATGAGAAACTTTCTAACTATTCTGGAAATCTTAAGAGAGCAGCAGTTGAATTGGCTAAAGACTGGCGGATGGACAAGTATCTCCGGAATTTGGAGTCTATGCTCATAGCTGCTGACAAGGAGGAAATCCTAATTATTTCTGGAAATGGTGATGTGCTGGAACCGGACAATGATGTGGCGTCTATTGGCTCAGGCAGTATGTATGCCCGCTCAGCTGCTCTTGCACTCAAAAAGCACGTAGGGAAAATGTCAGCAGAGGAGATGGTCAAGGAAAGCCTCACTATTGCGGCAGACATCTGCATTTATACCAATCACAATTTGGTCGTGGAGAAGTTGTGACAAGTAGAGTGTGGTGTGTTGATATCTCTAATCAAATATCACTCTTTTGCAAATCCTTGTTCAATAGATAGTTGTAGGTTATAGTTGAAATCACTCCAAAAATTAGTGTTGCAATAACATCGTGATAATCAAATCGAGAGGCAAGATTCATAAACTCATAAACGATTAGCCCCAGTACAATTACTCCAATAATTTTGAAATCTTGTTTTGTCCCTTTACCAGAATGAGTTAACAACATAAATACTGCTGTAACTGTTCCTAAAGAATTTCCAATCGTGTCTGATATGTAATAATCAAAAAAGTCGTTTTTATATATGGATGGTCTATAAAAACTTCTTCCCATTTCAGTTAGAAAGAAAGCCACCAATCCGATATGAAGTGTGATTTTTTTCAAGGAACCATAATTATTCTTTTTAATCAATCCTCGTCTAAGTCCCCACCAAATTAATGGGATGAGCACAAAAGGAATATAGTTCGATAGTTCTCTGATCATTGAGTAAAAAAGCCTTTGTTTTAATCATTGGCATTAATGAAAACAGGAACAATTATTCATCTCTCAGTACCAAATTCTTAAATCGCCCTGAGGATCCGTATCCTGTCCAAATACCTATTTCATTTGATTTTGATGTAGTTAATCTATCAATGACTAGTACGGGTTTGGATATACCAACTACATATACTTCTGCCTTTTCCGTACTGATGTTGATTTTTGCCTTGAACCAGTCATCAGGATTTGGAGGAATTGGGATTTTGCTCTCAAATTCTCCCGTTCTTTCCTCTCTCAATTTCCTCCATGTATATTCAGGATGAAATATGTATTGAACCATATGCTCCTTTCTTATTTGTTCTTCAGCTACAAAGTTGAATGGGCGGAAATAGACAACTTCATAGGTAGAGTCATTTTGAATATTAAAGGCGATTCCTATAAAACTTCTACCTGGATTATTCTCACCTAGTAGTTCAACTTCTATACTACCTTTATCAAATTCCACATCCCCCAATATTCCAAGACCATCACTTTTCTCTGCATTCATTTCCACAGCATCCTGTTGATCTCCATATAGTGATATCGTACGACTCACAGCCTTCATTTTCTTGTCGGATAGCTGATCAGATAGACTTATTTCTTGTTGGCCATAGGACTTGATAGCTATCAGCTGAAAAAATATTAAAAGTACGAGTATGTTAAATTTTCTCATTCTACAATTATTTTGATTGGCTACAGCAAAACAGTATTTTTATTGACTGTTTGGGCAAGATACAACCATTGTGTGAATAAATACCGAAGCTGCAAACGGTTATAGGGTGAGTGAATTAAGAGAAGACAAATAGTCTGTAAAACTCACTTGGACAAAGCATCCGAGTACAAGTATTCAGACATTTCTGATTACAAATCCGAAACAACGGGGTTCTTCATCACAGGCAGCAGGCTATCAATTATGTATCGCCCATCTGCTACGAGACCTTGAATATCTGGGAAAACGCTATGAACATTCTTGGCCAGAGGAGTGCAAAAAATTATTTCTTAATAGCTTCGAACTCAAGAAAATCCTGCAACCCGAACAGTATAAAAGCGATTGCCCGAAAAGTAGGGAAATAGGAGAAAGAATGGATCGACTACTTGAAATCAGTATCGATGAAAAGCATAAGGAACTTGTCACATTCATTAAACGACTCAAAAAATACAGAAATCATTTGTTCGTTTTCCTTGACCATCTACACGTACCAGCTGACAACAATGGCTCTGAAAGGACTATTAGAAATGTGAAAGTAAAACAGAAAATTTCTGGGCAATTCCGTTCAAATAAAGGAGCTCAGAATTTTGCCACATTACGATCAGTTGTTGATACCCTCGTCAAGCAATCCATTCACATATTGCCTAATCTTAAACTTATTGCTAAATTGACTCCTGAGTAGTTACAAAAATTCTATAATCCACCAACACACATGCCGCTAAGGCCTCTACAATAGGTACAGCTCTTGGAACTACACATGGGTCGTGTCGTCCTTTACCGGAGATGATTATTTCGTTTCCATCTTTATCCACGCTATGTTGGTCGCTCATAAGTGTAGCTACAGGCTTGAAAGCCACACGGAAATAAATGTCCTCACCGTTGGAGATGCCGCCCTGAATGCCACCCGAATAATTGGTTTTGGTTGTGATACCACCCTCCTTGCTTTCGAAGGAATCATTATGCGCTGATCCTCTCATAGCAGAACCTGCAAACCCACTGCCTATTTCAAACCCTTTCACGGCATTGATTGAGAGCATGGCTTTCGCTAATTCAGCATTTAGCTTCCCGAAAACTGGCTCGCCCAAGCCCACAGGGGCATTTTTTATCACGCAGGTTATTACTCCGCCAATGGTGTCTCCTTCCTTTTTCACAGAATCAATTAGCTCGAACATCTGCCGAGCCATTTTTAGATCAGGGCATCTTACATCATTTTTTTCGATTTCGCTGAAATCAAATTTGGAGTAGTCCTCGTCCACTTTCAGATCACCAACTTGTGAAACATACGCCTGAATGGAAATATCCTTCAAAACTTGTTTGGCAATGGCACCAGCAGCTACCCATCCAGCGGTAATCCGAGCAGAGCTTCTTCCTCCACCACGGTAATCTCGGATGCCATACTTTTCCTGATAAGTAAAATCGGCATGTGAAGGCCGGAACTGATCTTTGATGTGTGAATAGTCTTTGCTCTTGGCATCCTCATTTGGGATAAAAATCGTGATAGGGGCGCCAGTGGAGGTTTCTTCGAATACACCTGAAAGAATTTGGAATTCGTCGGTCTCTTTTCGTTGAGTTGTAATTCTCGATTGAGCAGGCCTACGTCGATTCAGTTCGCTTTGGATAAAATCGAGATCGATTTTCAATCCCGATGGACATCCATCTATAACCACTCCAACACCTGACCCATGAGATTCGCCAAAAGATGTAATTCTGAAATTGTGTCCGAGCGTGTTCATAGGTTGGTAAAAGTAGTAGAAAACTTCCCTTCAACCTTCTAGATAGAGTCTTCTTACACTTTCCTGAAAACAACAAAAACTGTCAGCCCGAACATTAGCACTATAAATACATTCGCAATTCTTTTAATTATTCGATTCTTATCAAGCGATTGCAGATCATTATTCTCATCTGTGATACGATTATAAAACTCCCCCACATCATTAGAAAGAATGTACTCGTTCTTGCGACTCTCTCCAGTCACATTCACTATCAATTCTGATTTCAATGTGTCATATCGATCGGTTCTCGTATTGAAGAAGACCCAATTGAAATAATCACCTAATTTGTATTCACCAGGCTCGTTAGGTATGCCATAATAATTGAAAGACTTACTTCCAGAAATTCGGCCATTGGATCTATTTACACTTTGCTTTGTATTCGGGGCATAAAAGTCAAAATCTCCTTCTTCTGGAACCTTGGGTTCAGCAATAGCACTGATATTCCCTGTCCCAATCACATCAAAGGAATAGCTAAAACTTTGGCCTGTTTGAAGATTTGTTGTCTCGGCATTTTCTCGTAAACTGTAGTTGCCAAC
>JAAEPI010000581.1 GCA_024232835.1 Cytophagales bacterium | reverse complement strand
GGGGTGAAGAATATCATGTAAATATTGTTGTGACAATTCGTGCTTCAAATTCTTGTGCTGTTTGACCAAACTGCTGGTGTTGTCAAAATTTAGTTGTTTTTCCTTTGCAGTGAAATGGTTGCATAAGAAAGAAAGTTGAGATATTTGGTTTTTGATTTTGTTGCACTGATCAGCGGTGACAAATAAAGGTGAATCTTGATCCAATGATGCGATATTGATTGAGTGGTGCAATGAAATGGGAGTTAACTGGGGATCAGCCAAGGGTTCTTGATCTCTGGCATAGACTCGAACGAATTTGAAATCTCCTTGCTTTTTGGAAAGGTACTGGCTAATAGAGAGGGCCAGGTGATCTGTGGCCTTATTAGAGCTGCAGCAAACGAGAATAGTTGATTTTGGTTCTTCCAACAGAATGTTCTCAATAACAGCATTACACAGTATTGTTTTGCCAACTCCAGGAGCGCTTTCAACTGAAGTGATAAGATCTCTGTTTCTTATCACTCGTTCCAAAATTCGAAATCGTTCATCATTGAGTGTGTCATTTTTTAGTGGAATAGGCGGATGAGACGAGTAGATTGGTGCTTTAGCTGCGCATCCCAAGAGT
>JAAEPI010000580.1 GCA_024232835.1 Cytophagales bacterium | reverse complement strand
ACCAGTGGTCAAAACGGTCCCAAAGCTCCCAGACCTATGTCCACTTCAACAGTACAAGGAGCATTGCGACGGGCAGTAAAAAAAGCTGGCATTCACAAAGCCGGGATCAGAGTACATACTCTTCGCCATTGCTATGCGACCCATCTTCTGGATGAAGGAATCAGTATCAAAGTCATCCAGGAACTTCTTGGTCACGGTTCACTTCAGCAAACACTAGTCTATCTACACTTGAGTAATTGGGGTAAAGCCAACACCCATGCAAAAATAGATCAAGTGATGAAGGAGATTTAAGCATGGGTAAAATATCTGAGATATTCCAACAATTTGGTGATGAATACATCAACCTATTTAAAAACCGTATTCCTCATAATCATATAAAAGCCATCCGTCGTATTCAGCGCTGCCGTACTATTAACAATGGCGTTAACCTTTACTCCTGCAGTTCCTGTACTCACAAACGTATTATCTACCGGGGTTGTGGTAGTCGTAACTGCCCAAATTGCCAGGAGTACAAAACTCAAAAATGGCTGGCTAAAAGACTAAAAGAAGCCCTGCCAGGACCACACTTTATGGTCACTTTCACCATTCCGGCAGAACTGCGGCCATTCTTTAAAAGCCATCAAGCCAGAGCCTATAATGCCTTATTTAAAGCTTCATCTGAAACTTTGCAGACTTTAATAGCCGACCCTAGGCATCTTGGTGCAGATATGTCCGGATTCTTTGGTGTTCTTCACACCTGGGGACGTCAATTGCAATATCATCCGCATATTCACTATATTGTCCCTGGCGGTGGCATTGACTCTAAAACAAAACTCTGGCAAAAGTCATCGGCAGACTTCTTAATTCGTGTTTAAGTACTGTCCAAATTATTTAGAGCTAAACTCAAAGCCATCTTCAAAAAAGAAGGCCTGCTTGATAAAACAGATCCATCTGCATGGCTCAAAGAGTTTAATGTTAATTCTCAGGCCTTAAAACACAATAATGAAGGTGCTGTTAAGTACCTGGCTCCCTATGTCTTTAAAATTGCTATTTCTGACAGTCGCATCATAAGCTGTGCCAAGCGCAAAGTGACTTTCTCATACATCAAAAAAGGTTCTCGCAGAAAGCGAAGAATGACTCTTGATGTCATGGAGTTTATTCGGCGCTATCTTCAGCATGTATTACCCGACGGATTTATGAAAGTTCGCTACTACGGATTTATGAGCCCAAATTCTAAGGTCTCGACCGATGAAATCCGCTGCATGATTGAACTGGCTTACAGTTTTGAAATCAGTATAAAGCCAAGAATTATAAAACTCGAACATCCTCATGTTAAGTGCTGTAAGTGCGGCAAGCCAATGAAGTTGATAGAGTCCATATTTGCTTATGAAATATCTTCAACTTAGCTAAGTAAAAACTCATAAATTTTCAAAACCCGGATAAGGCCGGAGCTTAACTTGTGCCCGGCCATCTAAAAATCACCAAAATTAACGGTTTCTAAGACTGATTTTAATGAAATGAAGTACATTGATAAACAAAAGTCTTGTCAAAAATCTTTAATGCTTAGCTTAAAAGTATAAAAAAACTTCCACTCTGAAAACTTTCGCCAAGCAATACCCTTACACGGCTTATCGAACCATAGGATAGAATCGATCTAAAGATCTAATCAATCCTTATTTGTTCTACCTTTTTCTTTGATAGTAGTTTTTCAGCCAATTTAACGTTTTCTTCTTCAGTAAGTTCGGGGTTCCAAAACTCTTTATAGGAGTCTAGTGGCCATTTAAAGTTACTGTT
>JAAEPI010000579.1 GCA_024232835.1 Cytophagales bacterium | reverse complement strand
GATGATGCCACCTGGAAAGGCGGCGAAACGTTGCCAATAAATTTTGTTGTTGGTACATACCAGTGCTGGGAGCCGTTGCAGTTATTCACAATGAATGAAGAGCAGCACTTCAGCTTGAAATCTAGATTCCACCTTGCATACTCTTTTGTTGTGTTCAATCAGGCAGCATTTCATTGAATCAATAATTGCAGTTGCCTCAATCTGCATTACAAGCTTTAATTGCATTTGTATTTATGTAACTGTGATCAATAAAAGAATATTACCCAGTTGATATTGGAAAGATCATAGGCATTGTGGGCCTCCACCACTATAGCTTTCATTGGCTCTGGCCAATCTTTGGTCAGGTGACTCCCGATATTTCCACCACATGGAACCTTTCCCAGTGAGGAAATGTAGCGCTCAATGTCTAAATATTATATTACTTTTCATACACCAGTATTTGCCAAGAATATACCACATTTGAACAAACTATTCTATTTGTCAATAATAAATCACGTTTAAATGGCATCAATACATCTTATTTCAGTCAACAAGTACCCAAAATGGTGTTGCCATTTCCATTCTTTAGAAACACCTCCCCCTGGGTGTTTTCCAGAGAGGACTGAAACAGCGAAGTCACAAATTTTTGATAGGTCCGGCGTCGGTCCGGCTGGCTAAATGATAATCACCCTACTTAATATTATTATATAAGGCAGTTGAACAAAGTAATCAGGTAGTTGAACAAAATAATCAGGTAGTTGAACAAAATAATCCTTAGGTGACCCAATGGTTCCCTCTTTTGCTGCAATGACCAATTTTCGAGAAAACTTCAGCTTCTCATCAACATAAGAGCACAATGTTCTGTACTTTCCATTTGACAACTGATACTTTATCAGCCTAGCATCCGCGTGGTTAAACTAAATGAAATGAGAAGTCAGTACTGGAAAGCCTAAATGAAATGAGTTCAACTAAATGAAATGAGAAGTCAGAAACTTTGATGAAGCCGGATGATCACGCACACTACTCTGG
>JAAEPI010000578.1 GCA_024232835.1 Cytophagales bacterium | reverse complement strand
GGTGTAAGCAAAACTGAACAAGGTTTGAATTTGGTTTTGTTTGGACACACCTGTTCTGATGGGTCAGGTTCCCGTAAGTTGTCAGATATTGTTTGGTCACTCTGTGTGAGCGATAAGGACAGATTCCCAAATGCTTAATATTTATTTCTGCCCAAGAGCGCGACGATCTCAATCAACATGTATGCAGAAACTTCAAATATCATTTCGGCGCTCAGAAACCAAGTAGCAATTCAAATTTTAAAACCGCGCGGCAATTCATTAACTTTCAACCGATTTTCTTTATCAGTTCTAGCGAGCTTCAAATTCCCCGATATACGAGTGAATCGCAATATTGCACATACGTGTCCGGAATGACTCCAAAGAAGCAATGGCTCGACTCCTGGGCTGACTTTCACAACTATTTTCACGGCCGCCGGAATTTCGCTACTTATTTTTCTCGTCTGCCAACTTGGCAAATTTGGTTAAAATCAACGCGACAGCTCAAAGTCGCGGAAAAGCTCGACTTTGGTGACAGGTCAAGTCACACTTTTTCAACAAGCGTCAGGTCAAGACGCACAACTTTCATGGGGTTTTCAACCCGAATTTATCTCGGACACAGCTTATTTTCTAGCGCTTCTGCCCAGCGTTACGGATTTATTAAAGAAAGAGTCGGCCCAGAGGAACTGTGAACCCTTGCTTTTATGGAGAAATTTTGGACTTACATTCGCCGGAAGTACAGATTTTTGCCACTATCAGGATTTAGCAGAGTAAAAATGACGAAAAATAACAGTTTCAAGCGACTGAGATTTCTCTCAAAACATTCATCCTTACCTTGGAATTTCGGACCTACACAACACAAAACAGCACAAACATGGTTTTAGGCAAGGAATCAGCCGCGACTACACATTTTTCTACGCAATTGTTCAGTTTTCATGGTCTCATCTAAATCGACCTAGCTACGAAAATATGACAGACACGAATACAAACACGGATTTCGGCAAGAAAATGGACGTCGAAACACACTACCCTGCTTAAAAGCGACACGGAAAACTAGGATGCATCACGTAAAAAGCGCACCTTTTTCATGAAGTCTCCGATGAATGAAAAAGTGTAAATTCGCTGTATATGCTGAGAAATACCAAATCCGCGAATTTGACGGAGAAACAGACGAGAGCGTACATTTTTCGAAAGAAAGATACTTATTTTAAGGATACGCTCTAGAATGCGCCATTTTCGTGCATATGTGGCTGCGCTTCCCTACTCAGCGGAAAGGCGCAAAACATGACATCCAATAACAAAGAGCCGAGATTAACCCGTTAGCATGAACAGTGAACAATGCACTTGGCACTTTATAATCATTTTGCCGAGTTAACAATAAAACTTCTGCAAACGACATACGTACAGTATGTATAGTAACGACGCCGTATGTACAGTAACTTCATCGTATAACGTACTTGGCACTTTATAACGTATAATGTAATACATTAGATATGCATATGTACTCACCTACAAACGTTACGAACGTGAGTGCGAAAGTGTGCATAAGGTACAGTATACGTTACATCTCTCCGGTTCTCAATGAAAGCGGAGTACCACTCTCCGCATGCCATAAGTACTGTCGTGAGTGGGCTGGCCGAACCAGATGAAAGGAATAAGGGCACAATCAGCAGTCAGCACCGACCGTCTGAAGATCCGCTGAAGACACGGGGAAGAGAACTGAAATAGGAACAAAAATGTGCATAAATTGGCAATTTGTAATTTATGTACACCAAAGGAACGAGAGGAAAAAAAAAATATTTTTGTTACAATATTTTTAGGCAGTCATCCCATTCGAAGAATAGTAGTCGACGAGTCGGCTCCAGAGTGAGTTCGAAGTGGCAAGATGGTGGAGGTCGCCAATGATGAAGAGCGCCATTCGACACCTGGATAAAGCCACAGTTAGACGTCGTTTATCAGTAATGAAACCCAAAGTGGATCCAGTGGGCTGGACCAAGGTGTTGACATCTGATGCATGTTGGGCAGCTCGCACGGCAGACAATATGACAATGTTGTGTTCACGCCCCTGAATGCCATCCACAGATGACACTGGGAGGTCTTCCAGGCCAGGTTCCAAAAGCAAATTTTGCCGAATAACCACAGATTGGCCATGGTAGAAGGTTAGAATGGTGATATCAGCAGGTGTGGCAGCGCCAGACATGACTAACTGTTTAGCAAGACTGACTGAACGATCAGCCTCCTCGAAATTGAATTTTGAACCAGTCAAATCTGTTCTTTCTGAGCCAGCACAGTTGATAAGAACTGTGGGCCAGTCTGGCTGTGGAAAAGGATAATGAGAAAGAACATGGGCTGAAATATTGACCAATAAGCCACTTTCAAGGGCATTCTGATAAACTTCCATTTGCAAGAATTCAAGTAATTCAGAATTGCATCGATAAGAAATGGTCAGTTGAACCGGTTTCACCACGTGTGTTGAATCCCATATATCGAAGAGTGAACGGGTTGCAAGACGACCCATGTCACCAGTGGCATGGTCCGTCGGTGGAAGCTGATGACAGTCACCTGATAAAAGAATTCCTCTGCAATGATCGAATAATTTATCGCATGCCATGTGAATATCCAGAGCAGACGCGGCGGCAACTTCGTCAATAATGAGAAAGTCATATTGGAAATCACGTAGTCGATCATCATTTGCACTGGCAAGGGTGGTAAAGATAATGTTGGGGTTGATCATGTTGTGAAGCAGAGTGGTTTCAATATCCTGACGAAGAAGCTTAAGACGCTTAACCTTTGCGGATGCATCTTCAAAGGCATGGTGCCGGTCCGGGGGGTGAAGGGTCTTGTCCAAAAAGGAGAGTTTGTTAATTTCGCGTAAGAGGTCAGAGGACTCTTGTTGGAATGATTCCAATTCAGGACGATTAGATGAATGATCATGATTAGCAATATGATGTAAAGAAATCTGAGAAAGAGATGGGTCAGCTAGTGGTTCACGTTCACGGGCATACACGCGTAGAAGAGTCCGATCCAGTTTGCGACGTGTAAAAAGTTTAAGTGTTGATAAAGCGAGGTTATCCACAGCGCGATTAGCCGAACAGCAAACTAAAATTTTCATTTCCGGGTCCTCAGATAGGAGATAATACAGTATCTCGGTGACAAGTTTAGATTTTCCAGAGCCAGGACCACCATTACAACTGACCAAAAACTGGCGTTGTGATATGACCTGTTGTAGAACTTGAAACTGATCATCGTTTAGCTCGTCGTTTTTGATTGAAATAGGAGGATTGGTAGAATAAGTGGGCGGTAATTCAGGCGGTGAGGAACCCAGAAGATTTGCAATAATTGACCGTTTTCGTGTTATTGGACCAATTAATGGCTCATATTTGTTGAGGAAGGACTTCTGTAGGTTCAACATAGTTGCTTCAATGTGTGGCGTGAGAGTGAAAGAATTACACTTATTTATAATATTGTTACGGAGCAAATGCAG
>JAAEPI010000577.1 GCA_024232835.1 Cytophagales bacterium | reverse complement strand
CTGGCAAACAGCTGAGTTCATCATTACGCAGGAAGCGTCGAACATCTTCTGCGAGTTCTTCAACTGATTGGTAGCGAAAGTTAATGTTGGGATTTCTCGCTTTTTCAATAATCGCCTTGAGTTCTGAGGCAATAAGCCCCTTGCTAAAACGGTGTTTTATTTCTGGAAAAGTATTACGAACTGCTTGCTCAAAAAGTTCATTTGTATTGAAACCGCTAAAACCACGTTGAAGCGTACACATTTCATGAAGTAGCATTCCCAATGAATAAACGTCGGTATGGCGATCAGGAAATGGGTTACATAGGATTTGAGGGTCTATATAGCCTGGAGATCCACAGACATTTTTCTTCATGTGCTCAATAACTTCTGGACGTTTATTTTCCGGATCATTCATGCAATAAGCAATCCCCCAATCCATTACATACACCTCACGGGATTCCCCTATCATGATATTGTCTGGCTTAATATCGCGATGAATAACTTCTTTTGAATGTGCGTACTCAATCGCTTCACATATTTTGATAAAATGCTCTAAGCGGGTAATAAGCGATGTACTTTCGTTCTTTTGCT
>JAAEPI010000576.1 GCA_024232835.1 Cytophagales bacterium | reverse complement strand
TTTTGCTGAATATTGCAGCCTAAGATTTGAATATTACGAGCCAAAACCGCCAAACCGACGTAACGTTTAAATCCGTCTATACCGTGATCGGGACATCGATCAAGACCATGATTTTCCAGTGCGTTAATCGTCGATTCGACTGCTGAGTGTTTACGCCTGGCCACTCTGAACTCCTCAGAGTTTTCAATCTCCCGATTAATGGCAGACAGTTTACCTTTGCGGGGCAAAACCACTTTTCCCAATATCTCAGCAAGTTTTTTTTGATTATCAGGACTGTGAAAGCCCTTGTCGAAGGAGCAACTGCTAAAATTATCAAATCGCTCTTTTGTTTCCTTAATTATAGGTACGGCGATTTGAACATCGGATTCAATTTCCATTACACGGTAGTGAAGAATGAATCCGAATTGATCTTTGACAACGCAGACATTCATGCCCAATTCCTGGGGTACGCCCGCTTTGCCTTTGCAGATCCATTTTGTATGTTCTTCAAAAATTGAGAATACTTTCTCATGATGAGGAATGGTTTCGCCTTCAATCACCCTTCGGCGAATCTGATCGATCTGCCGCTCCGCATGGGCGATGTAGCCATAAATCTCATCAATCTTTAACCTCGTTATAGTATCAATATCGGTTAAAAGGATGGTGATAAGGGCTTCTTCAGCTTTATCTACGATAGCTTGAGCTAATTCAAGGTAAAGCAGATGCGCTTTAATTATCAGCTGACAGCGTTCTTCTCTTTTCTCTTTATTTTTTGAAGCAGAATGTTTCATTCGACTTATTT
>JAAEPI010000575.1 GCA_024232835.1 Cytophagales bacterium | reverse complement strand
TGGGTGAATTAGCTCTTGATTTAGAAGACCAAAATGATGGTGGGGCGGAGTTTGAAGCAACCGTCGGCTTGGATGCCTTTGAGATGGAAGATGAAAGTGATGACAATCTGGATTATTCTCAAATAGATGAAACCATAGATAAGTCGTATTCACCCGAATTAGAAGAATTAGCAAACAAGGAAGAACCTGAGTTGGAATTCGAATACGAACCTGATGAACCGGAAACAACGTCTCTGCCGGAACAACAGGTGAGTGGGGAAGACGCCGAAGCGGGAGCGATAACAGAAAACGCATTAGACGAAGACCCCATGATTGCCGATATTAAGTCAAAACTTGTCATGCAAAAAAGGATTCTTCTTCCTATTCTTCTTTTATTGATTATTATTTTCGGAGGTTTCGCTTATTTTTTCTATACTGATCAACAGAATCCTTTCAGTGGCCCTGACGAAAATGATCCTGGCAACCAGAGAGTGTCAACAGTCGAAGATAAGGGGTATTATATCCCCC
>JAAEPI010000574.1 GCA_024232835.1 Cytophagales bacterium | reverse complement strand
GGAAGGATGCCATTCATATAGCCGAAACCCTTGATGGACAGATTGACCTTGCTCTATTGGATATAAAATTGCCTGATATTGATGGAAGAAATCTCTACCCACTTATCATGAAAGCCAGATCGAATCTGAAGGTGATTGTTTTCAGCGGTTATTCGATTGATGGCCCAGCCCGGGAAATCTTGGATGCAGGCGCTCAGGATTTTATCCAAAAGCCGTTTTCGATTGCCACATTGTCGGAGAAACTGAAGGAGGTATTTGAGGGGAAATAAACTTTAGAATCAGTCGATTTCTTTGAAAATCCAAATGCAACCTTTCCTATATAAACCTTGAATCCACTTCTCACCAAATTTATTTTGTATGCTAACAATCTGCAATATATTTTGATTGTATGCTGCCAATTTTGGTCAACCAAGGTAAAACGTGTAATATTACCATTCACCAGGGCGAATCGAGAGTTGAGAAATGTCATGGATATCTCAAACATTCAGCACCACCAAATATTTGAGTTATCTGCCATATTTGTCAGCTTTTTGATGCCAAAATATCTTGTAATATCATTTAGATATATCCGTGGAACTGGATTTTCGGGTGGAGCCCGGTAAAGGCAAATGCATGGGCTTGATCTGGGCTGGAATTGCTTCGATGCTTTGGCACCCTTGTCATCAACGGAAAGCCATACACCGACGATCTCATTATCCATCCGGACGGCAAGATTTTGAAGTGGAAATGGTGTCACATCTTGAATAAGGCATTAATGCAACCAAGCTTATCTTTAAGAAGGTTACCTTGCCGCTCCCATTATAACAAAAGAAAAAGCAGACCAGGCAAATAATGTTCTTCTTGTCTCTTAAGGGGATTCTACCGGGCTGTCCGAACCAGCTAAACACCCCTATGAGGGAATAAAGGCGAGTATTTTCTGGTCT
>JAAEPI010000573.1 GCA_024232835.1 Cytophagales bacterium | reverse complement strand
TATCAAACGCTTTTGCAAAATCGAAATAAATTATATCCGTTCTTGACCTATTGTTGAGTGCCAACGCCAAATCATCTGTGAAAGGTACCATTTGTGTGGTACATGATTTATCATTTACAAAACCATGTTGACGGGTATCAAGCATGCCAACACAAGCTGCATACAATGTGGTCTTGATGCATCTCTCGAATACTTTCATTATCAAACAGGTCAATGAAATTGGACGGTAATTTTCGACAGAAGCCTTATCACCTTTCTTGTGTACAGGCACAACTAGAGCAGCTTTCCATTCTGCAGGAATACAGCCAGTTGCAAATGACACATTGAAAAGTATGCTTAGTGGGTAAGCCAGGCTACCAGCACAGTGTTTAAGGACTTTGCCATGAATTCCATCTGGTCCGGCAGCCTTGCTTGTATTTATGGCTTTAAGTATGAGAAACACATCATGACCATCAAATCTCAAATCTGAGAATTGATCATTATTATAATTAATATCAATATCATATGAACTATCCTCTGAAAATTGCTCATAAAAATAATTATTAAATAGATT
>JAAEPI010000572.1 GCA_024232835.1 Cytophagales bacterium | reverse complement strand
GTAGACGAGGGGGAAAAGACAACAGATTCGGGAGAAAAGACAACAGATTCGGGAGAAAAGACAACAGATTCGGGAGAAAAGACAACATTGATATGGTTTTATGTTGCTTATTTTTAGGGGGAATGTAGAATAAGGTATGACTGAAAAACTTATACGTATAGCCAATGACTGGGCGATTGTTCGTCGTGAAGAACAACTCTCAGAAATTGCCAAAAAGATAGAAGCCTACCTAATTTGGAAGGTGGAGTTCAATGATCATGAACTTCCCGAAGTCGAAATTAGTACTGACCTCCTCATGCGCTGTGGGCTCAAAAGACATGACCTTGATGCCAAAATACAGGTTGTGGCTGAAGAATTATTGAAGTATATCGTTCATTACATAAAGCCTAATGGAGAGTGGGGGAAAACAACACTTTGCTCAAGCTTTTACCAATCTGGAGACGGCTATGTCGTTCGTATGGATAGAGCTTTAAAGCCTTTTTTCCTTGAGTTAAAAAAGAATTTTGCTCAATTCTCAATTCATCCTCTACTGGCTCTTGGCCGCAGTTCTTACTCTCATCATCTCTACCAATACCTTAAAACAAAAATCCATGCAGGTAGTTTTAAAGCATGGACGAGAATCAGTATTGAAGATTTGAAGGGAATACTTGGCTGTTTAAATGAATATTCCCGTTGGGAAAGTTTTCAAAGACGTGTGCTCAAACCAGCTCTGAAAGAAATCTCTGAAGAAACTGATTTGCTCGTTACTTACAAGGCTGAAAGTGGTCCTAAAGGGAAAGCCAAAAAAAATATAGTTTTCGAAATTCATCAGCAGGAATATCAGGGGATTTTATTTGATTTGAATGATAATCCGGTGGATTACCGCACGGAACCTCTCCCCACGGAAATACTGGACATTTGCCATAAACTAACCTTCCGGCCAGTGGGGAAATCTGAAGATTTACTCCGCAATGCTCTGGAAAAACATTCTGCAGAAGTCCTGATCTGTGCACTTAGGAATATCCAGGAGGATTGGAAGGAGGCTGACGATGCCACCAGAGGCGGAGTTGTTCATCGGGTTCTCAATGCTTACCTGCGCCGAGCAAGAGTGGAAGTGGCTCGGCAGGCTGACCTGGAAGAAAAGCTACAGGATAAAGAAGTCGCTGAAGCGGCTTTCATGGCTGAAAAAGCCAAACGTGACCGTCTGGCCAAAGAGTATGCAGAAGAGAATAGGAAGAAAGTCTATGATTCTCTCGATGAAAGTTTAAAACAGATTTATTCCTTTGAAAGCTGCCCGATACAATTTCTGTCAGCGAAAGCCCTGGAGTTTATTTAAGATTCCAAATTTTCTTTGGAATCATTGTCCTGCTGACTAAGCATTGCGCCAAGCATAAACAACTGAAATCAAGCTGAATCGGAATACACCCATCTCCTTAATCAATAATAGAAGTCGTAAACAAGAGTGAATCTTCTGGAAACATTCGATTTCCACTTCACTGAACCATCGTTTTTAGCGATATTTCCACCGGCTTTTTTCCCATTCCAAACGTGATTCGTTTTAGAGACATCGCCACTATCATCAATAATCTTATCGCTCAGGATCATAGTATCAGAATCGCTCGTAATATCGGTTGTTATATCATCAGGAGTTGCATTTAATGCTCTTTGATATTTCACCCAGTATGGATAAGTAGTCCAAAACTTTCCGGTTGAAGATGAAATTTGTTCATCGGGCTTAAAGTGCTTGTTGTAAGTAATCCATTTAGACACAGAAGGACAATATAAAACTTTGCCTTCTTTGAGGTAATCATTTTTGTATAACGCCAAATATGCTTCATCATTCAGGAAATGCCCCATTGGCCAACGACCTGTAGGTAAACCTTGAGGGTATTTGTCATTGTTATCACCTGCATAAAGCTTAAACGACACCACCTGTTGACGAAGATTACTTGTGCAAACTGCTCTTTTCCCCATTTCCCTTGCTTTAGAAAGTGATGGAAGAAGTAAAGATGCAAGAATTCCAATTATTGCGACAACTACTAAAAGTTCGATTAATGTAAATTTTTTAGCCATTATCCTTAGTCCAATTTTTACTTAATTTATCTAAGATAATTCTTTTGAAGAGCAAATAAAAGAAAATACACACAACTCGCCCTCCGATACCTGGTGTAAAAAGCCCTATTGAATTCCGTAATGCTTTCATGGAGTTCCAACAAAGCCTCTCTTAATTTCACTTTAGCCCCTGTTTCTGAAAGAATCTTCTAACTATCCCACAATCTGAAACTTCAGTCCTTGGAACAACTTCACCAGGGACTGAATAATCTCTTCCCTTTCGAGTTCCATATCCGACATCGCCATGTTCTGAATATTGAAATTTGTATCGATCTTGGCGATTTCCCACAGCTCTCTTTCTGTCAGCTCTGCCTTGGCGTAAGCTTCAATCATTGATATTTCCTGTCCTTTGAACATGCCCATTTTCATGTTGATTCGACTTAATATTTCTTCATCAATGACTAATTTCCCCTGTTCATCAAACCATACTTGAAACGGTGTTGTTGTTACATTCTCCATCCTCTTCCTCTGTCTCTTCCTTGTTCCATTTCTTCTTTCTTCTGACGTAGAGTTTCCTGTATTCTCCTTACCTCTTCCGCCTCCAGCTTCTCCTCGATATAGTTCTGACTTTTGGTCAGGACAATACTCTTTGTCGTCAATTGCGTAGAATTGCGTTTTAAAGCCTTCTGAGGCATTTTAAGGCCTTCTGCAGGCTCTAACTGCGTTTCGCCCTGTAATCGATGATAGATCGGGCATACCCACCCTCTGTCAACGTTTCTAAGCTTCTGAGTTACGTGTTGAGCTGTGTTTTTATCCTTTGGGCAATAACCGACGGCGTTAATGCGTCCAATCGTGTCTGTAATGCACTTAGCGACGAATTTGTATGCTCCTTGTAATCGCTTAGCGAGTTTGTCAATATTTCTACTGAGTGCGTCAATTGCTCTATTTTTTCCAACTCTTTCTCTGACCGCTGCTGCACTTCTTCCTCCTCGCTCAACTCTAATATGTCTGCTATTGAGCTTAGAATTTCTTCGTGTCTGATCAATGTCTCGTTTAGAGCGTTCTGATTGTTCAGCAATGTCTCGAATTCTCTGCCTAAGCTTTCTACTGCGCTGTACATCTCGCTCTCTTTGCTGTCGTAGACTTTCAAATGCGAGCTGACAGCCTGCTGCAATTGCAGGCTCAATAGAGCGTTCTGTTCCTTGAAGTGTTTCTCTATTTCGTCTGTCTGCCTGTTTAGAGTCGAATTCAAGCTGCTTATGGAGCTTCGCAATGTGCTGTTTTCTTCTGTTAAGACTTTGATCTTCTTTTCTAGGATCTCTTTTGTTTCGTCTGATTTTTCGCTGCAGTTCAGGATAGCTACGTCTAATAGAGCTTTTTGCTTGTTCCACTCTTCTACGGTTAGCTTGTCTTTGACTATTACTCCCATTTTTCTCTCCGTTTCTTCCTTCGATGTTTTTGTTTATGATTGCGCTTCTGGTGTTTCCCATGTGCTTTTGGGGTTTTCTGTCTATGCCCTGGTCTTTTAGAGATCGATGATCAATACTTTGAACCTTTCCAGTCATTCTCTCCAGAAGCGTGGCATTATCCCTTAATGCCTGGTTAGTCATGTCAGCCCATTTTTCTCTGGTGTTTTCTAGCCAGGAACTGGCTTTTAAATTTCTATTTTTCTTAGCGCCATTGCGCTTAAAGAAAACCTCCTCCGGAACATTGGAGGAAATTCTTTCACTGAACATCAAATGACAGTGTGGATTTTCTCCTTTGCCGTCATGTATGGCAAAGGTCAGAGGTTGCTCTGGCAGGATTGTTCTGGCAAAATCTTTTACCAGAGCTGTCTGTTGATTGAGATTTAACTCGATGGGCAGAGCAACTCTGATTTCAGAGAAGAGCCGGCCATTGGCTCTTTCGTTTTCGTCGGCAGCTTTCCAGAAGTGTTCAGCGGACTTGGCCCATGCCGGTAGATTCATTGATGACAGGCCTAAACAGCGGTCGGAATGGTACGAATATTTCTCAGAACGGGAAATATAGTCCAATTTCGCTTTGGCACTTTGGCCGCCACCACGGCTGCCATGTGACAGGTTGAGGTGATAGATTGCCATGCAAGTTAGCCTCCGAAACATTCTCTTCATCCACTGGATGCGCACTCCGTTTGGTACAAACGGGTAAGTGCGCCCTTCAATCGCCAGGGATGCTTAAAGAATATCGTTCCTTCGTCACTCTTTGTCAAATAAGACGCTCGGAACGAGCGCAAAATTTGAAGCTGTAGCTACTGGAGAGCTATGAGGCGAAGGCCTCCAGAGCCAAAAAAAGACATGATATGCATAAGAAAGTCGATGGGTGAAACCCCGACAATTAATTAAATTGTATATTTGTATATTTGTAGACGAGGGGGAAAAGACAACAGATTCGGGAGAAAAGACAACAGATTCG
>JAAEPI010000571.1 GCA_024232835.1 Cytophagales bacterium | reverse complement strand
TACCTTCACATTTTAGCAAAATTTCATTTCGAACAATTCTTTCAAAAATTTTCATAATCAGGCAGGTAAGAGAAATTGGTCGGTAGTTTTCAACATCCAACTTTGAACCTTTCTTGTGCACTGGAACTACATTGGCCAGTTTCCACTCGACAGGAATAATCCCTGTATTATAAGACAACCTAAAAAGTATGCTTAAAGGGTATGCCATGCCAAATGCGCAATTCTTTAGGACCATGCCGTGAATACCATCGGGGCCATGTGCTTTGCGGGGATTAACCTGATATAACAGATTTCTAATTTCTGAGAGACTAAAATCTATATTATTAGTGTCATCATTATCCCAATCAATATCAATATTGTAATGACTGGGATTAGAAAACTGATCCGCAAAGAATGTATTAAACAAGATTGCTTGATCCTTCGGATTGTTTCTGTATCTACCATTATAATACACAGATTCAGGAATCCGAGTGGATTTACAGGTTGACTTCACATGCTTCCAAAATTTCTTAGATATGACAGCAGGATCATTTTCGTCATCATTTAAATTTGTTGCCATTTTTTCTTCAAGCATTCGCTTATGTTTTTTCCGACATTCAGAGAATCTGGCATAGTCCTCTGATGTACCCGTAGGAGATTTCCATTTTTTATGTAAACGACCTTTCTTTTTTCCAAGGTTGATCACTTCACTATCAAACCATGGTGGTCTGCCCTCATCTTTGATCGTTATAGTTGGAATGTGCTTATTCATAAGTGAATTCAGTGTATTCCTGAAGAAGCACCACCCTTCATTAGGGTCGTGGCTTTCAATAAAACGATCCCAAGGTACAGAATTCAGATCTCTATTTAAATTATCCCAGTTTGCACGTTTAAAATCATAAATTTTCCTTTTAGAGGCATTGGACTTTGCTCTAGAAGTAAGTTCGAATTTCACACCATAGTGATCAGAAGAACATACTTCATCTTTTGCTAAAACACTAACATTCTTGATGAATGATGAATTTGTTACATAACAAAGGTCTAAAGTTTTGCCGTGTTGGTGGGTTGGAACAGTAATCATTTGATGCATTCCAAGCTCATCAAAAAGCTCCACGAATTTTTGTTCGATTTCTACAGTAGTAGAACCGTCAGGCCAGCTAGTATTGCTTAAGTTTAGGTCACCAAAGAAGTAATGCTTTTTGTACTTCTTAATCCTTGCTATAGAACGGAGATGCTTTTCAACCTCCATATAATTTTCATCTTGAAGAGTTCCCACTCTATAACAAGTTGTGACACAAAAAATATCATTTCCACATTTCATTTCCACGGATAGAATTTCAGCTTTTACACATCTCCCGACCATTTTGGATTCAACATTAAGGTTTGACTTAACAGCTATCATTACACCGCCACCTCTTTTCCTGAATTTTTGCGGATTATTCGGATCAAAAGGGTGAGATTTAGCTGATCTATCCTTCCTAAATATTGTATATGCACTGTCAGGTAATATTTCGTTATCAAAGTGATCAGCTGACAGCCATGTCTCATTGAGCACAACAAGACCAGGATCACATCCAAATACATATGATTGGAAAGACTGTTCATCTCCCAGTTAATCTCCAGTTTACCATCAGACACTTTTTCTCTCAGCATATTTAGGATTTTGTTGGGATTAAACGTTTTGTACCAGTGTGTGGAGTAACATTATCAAAATGGGTGACAATTTTCAATGTGGTATGTGTGTGTTTCTGTTGAAGGAGATCGAAAATCTCAAAAAGGAATTGTATCAACATTCAATTCAACCTTCTTGTTTGGATCAGCTTGTAGAAAAGTTTTCAGATAGCTGTGGTACTCAAACTATTGATAGCATCAGCAGTTCAGAAATACATTGTCAAACAGAAACAAACTCTCGTGCTGGTTTGAATGAGGTCACCTCTTGTGCAAAGCCAATGGTTGATTTTGGATGTGGAACCGATGATCATCCTAAAATGCTAGTGAAAGATAATGGGATGGATGTTTTAATCAAGCCCTACTGTAAGTTAGATAAAGGGCTCTTCAAATCTGTAGACATTGTCAAACTAGATTCACAAACACACTATTCGCACGAATTCAACAGTAGATCAGTGGCCTACTACAGCGAACTTCCATATGTGTATAATGGTGGAATGCATTCTCCTTGTCCTGTATCTGAAAACTCCTATCTTGAACAGATATTGAAGCATGTCCACAAGGAATTTCCTAGCCTGACATTTAATAGTGCCATGATCACCAGGTACAACGATGGCAGCCAGGGAATTCCTTACCATTCAGATAATGAGGAATGTATACAAATTGGGTCCATGATATGTTCCATATCATTGGGGGAGACCAGAAGTCTCCAGTTCCGGTCTAAGAACAGATCTATAGATTTTGATAGTATGGTTAGCCTTGGACATGGTGACTTTCTATTCATGTCACAAAAATCACAGAAGTATTTTGAGCACAGCATCCCTAAGGACTTCAGTAATAACATGAGAATAAGCATCACACTTAGGGAAATAAATTGTGACAGCCACCAACATAGGGCACTTCTT
>JAAEPI010000570.1 GCA_024232835.1 Cytophagales bacterium | reverse complement strand
CATTTTCTACATCTTTTTCTGGGGCTATTAAAATAATCATATACTTCACTTTAAATTATGAATTACGAATTTAAAAACAGTAACATTCGTAATTCATAATTATAATCTTATGTTCTATAGATAAACTTCCGAACCTTTTGTTTTAAATTCTTCAGACTTTTCCTTCATTCCTTCTGAAATAGCATCTTCTGCCACCAATTCTTTCTGGGCTGCATAATCACGAACTTCTTGACTAATTTTCATTGAACAGAATTTCGGTCCACACATTGAACAGAAGTGCGCTATTTTAGCTCCCTCAGCTGGTAGTGTTTCATCATGATATTCTCTTGCCAATTCTGGATCTAAACTCAAGTTAAATTGATCTTCCCAACGGAATTCAAAACGAGCTTTACTTAAGGCATCATCTCTATGCTGTGCTCCTGGATGACCTTTTGCCAAATCGGCTGCATGAGCTGCTAATTTATAGGTAACAACCCCAGTACGCACATCATCTCTGTTTGGTAACCCTAAGTGCTCTTTCGGAGTGACATAACACAACATAGCTGTTCCGTACCATCCAATCATTGCTGCACCAATTCCTGAAGTAATATGATCATATCCTGGAGCAATATCAGTAGTTAAAGGCCCCAAAGTATAGAATGGAGCTTCACCACAAGCTTCTAATTGCTTGTCCATATTTGCTTTGATCATATGCATAGGTACATGACCAGGTCCTTCAATAAAGCACTGAACTTCATGTTTCCATGCTATTTTCGTTAACTCTCCTAATGTTTCCAATTCTGCAAATTGAGCTTCATCATTCGCGTCTGCAATACAACCGGGACGTAAGCCATCTCCTAAAGAGAAAGCGACATCGTATGATTTAAGAATTTCACAAATTTCCTCGAAATGAGTATATAAGAAACTTTCTTTGTGATGTGCCAAACACCATTTTGCCATGATTGATCCACCACGAGAAACGATACCTGTCACACGCTTAGCCGTCAT
>JAAEPI010000569.1 GCA_024232835.1 Cytophagales bacterium | reverse complement strand
TTGGCAAAGTGAAGCCCAATTTAAGTGTGCTGGAAGTTTTTGAAACCGTAGAAATGCTCGGGCCGAAAGATAACCACCCCGATTTGCTATCAGGCGGCCAGGAGCAACGGGTTGCCGTATTTTCTAATTCTGAAGCATAGTTTGAATGCTTCTCATTTTTTGTCTTGCATCTTCCAATACAGATTGAAGAATAAGGGAATGATTGGCAAATATACCATTTCTATCGCCATTCATTACCATTAACGGTTCCAATTGCGCTTTTTCCAAAATATGAGTGGTTTTGCGCATCAACTCATCTGCTTTCTTGGTTTTAAGAACATTATCAAAATCGTGTTGTACTGATTCGAGAACCTGTTTAATAACATACGCCACACCTCTTGCGTAATACAAATTATCATCTATATTCCACCAAGCTATGTGAATATCTATAAATTCCTCACCTTCAGTGAATTCATCACCAGCCGTTTCCTCACTTAAAGTTACTTTGTCTTCAGCCGGAGCATGCGAAAGCCTTGTAGTAACACCACCTAAAAGAGAGCAAAACTGGTCAAGCAACTCAAT
>JAAEPI010000568.1 GCA_024232835.1 Cytophagales bacterium | reverse complement strand
CATCTGGGTTTTTCTCTGGTGAATACGAGGGCAAAAAGTATAACGCTATTTGTTCACTGTTTTCTGCCACCCATGCTTTTACTATTTTACTGTGATGTATCATTTGGCGCATTTGCCTCTAAAATGCGCAAGTATTCCTGGAATTTGGTTCGATCCTTTTCAAGGCCTTTGTAATCGACCATACCATCCTCATCGACGTATTTTTTGAGTAAGGCATCAAAAATGTCATGGCCTGAGGGTGTAGAATCCGAGTTAGTTGCGACTGTGGTGTTGCAGGAGACAAGAAAAATTAATCCTAATACAAAGACAAGGTTCTTCATAAATCGAATAATATTGTTAGTGTGCATTTGGTGCGTAAGTAACGAATTGTTGCTGAAATTGATCAGCCAAAGCTTATGTTTTGTAACTAACCTGACACTACATTGAAGGAGCTATTTCTTGACAATAAGGAGCTGTTTGTCGTACTTTTTGGGTTTTTGGTGATCACCATTTCATCAAATAAGATAGCCCATGTATTTCAAAAAATCCACTTACCACTGATTACCGGGATGATTTTTACGGGTATTCTGTGTGGTCCATATCTCTTGAATCTTATTCCTCTTTCTGCAAAAACCCAATTACACTTTGTCAATGAGACGGCTCTCGCATTTATAGCTTTTGCGGCCGGTACAGAATTATATGTCCGTGAACTGCGGAGTAGGATCAAAAGCATCAAATGGAATACGATTAGTCAGTTGGTGATTACTTTTTTTCTGGGAACCGGTTTCGTCTATTTACTCGCTGATCAGATTCCCTATATGGTTGAAATGAGTGCTGCGGCTAAGGTCACAGTTGCGATGCTCACTGCTGCAATTTTCGTGGCAAGATCCCCGGCCTCCGCAATAGCCGTCGTGGCAGAATTACGTGCGAAAGGGCCTTTCGTGCAAATGGCTCTTGGTGTGACGGTGGTAGCTGATTTTCTCGTAATCGTGCTTTTTTCAATTTGTCTTTCTCTTGCCCAATCGTTCATTTTCGGAACGGCCTTCAATGTTGTTAGTGTTTTGGTTTTGTTAGTAGAACTGAGTCTGTCGTTTGTAGTTGGATTCTATTTGTATGGTCTGTTGCTTGCTTCACTTTTAAGTTTGAAAGTCAGACGACTCTACAAAATTGTATTGGTGCTTTTGCTAGGATATTCGGCCTATTGGGGCCATGATGAGATCAGGCATTATTCGCAAGAATGGTTTAATCTGAGTTTTACGTTAGAGCCTCTTTTGGTTTGTATCCTGGCTAGTTTTTATGTAACCAATCGAACAAAATACAGGGCAGAAATAATCAAATTACTTCATGACGCTGGATTGCCAGTCTATGTATGTTTCTTTACTCTCACAGGTGCTTCGCTTGCTGTAGATGTCCTCCCTGATGTGATTGATATTGCATTAATTTTCCTGGCTATCCGTATTGGGACGATGGTGATTGGTGGGTATGTAGGTGGGTTTATGGCTGGCGATCCTGTCAAATTTAATCGCTATGGATGGATGCCTTACATCACTCAGGCTGGGGTAGCACTGGGTCTTACGACCATTGTTGCTCGCGAATTCCCAGATTGGGGAGAGTCCTTTTCTACTGTGATTATTGCCGTGATCATTTTGAATCAATTTATTGGCCCACCTCTTTTCAAATTTGCTATTTTCCGATTGGGAGAAGACAACCTTAAAGCGCAGGAACCAGAATTTGATGGTACTAGAGACGCATTGATATTTGGTTTTGAAAGCCAGTCAATTGCCCTCGCATATGAGCTAAAGAAGCACGGTTGGAATGTGGAAATAGCAACCATCAAGAAAATGGAAAAAATTGATGAACCAGAAGATATTCCGATTCATTATATCGAGAGTTTTTCTCAAGCTGAGTTTGAAAAGATGAAGGCTGAAAAAGCTGAGGCAATCATTGCCATGTTGTCGGATCAGCAGAATCTTGAAATATGTAAAAAGGCGTATCATGATTTTGGTACCCGTGATCTAATCGTGAGATTAAATGCACGATTCAATTCAAAGGAATTTATCGAGATGGGGGTAAAGATTGTTGAACCTACGACCGCCATTGTTCATCTGCTCGACCAATTTGTTAGATCACCACAAGCGGCCTCTCTTCTACTAGGAACTGAGGAGGGAAAAGATACCAGAGATATCCGAATCCGAAACAAAGATTTGCAAGGGTTGGCACTTCGAGATTTGAGGTTGCCACCTGCAGTTATAATTCTCTCAATCCGACGTGGAGGACATTCCATCATTTCGCATGGATATACGCGGCTAAGACTGGATGATTTGGTGACTATGGTTGGGGCGACTGATGATTTGGATGAAGTACAATTGAGATTTAGTGGGTAAAAACTCAAATTACAATTATGAGAAAAGATGAGGAATTTAGCTTTGGAAATGACTCGGTTGCTAGGGCATATGATAATTATTTGGTACCTGTTCTTTTTGAACCTTGGGCCCGACAGTTGATTCAGGAGTATCAACTCTGGACAGGAAAAAATGTCCTTGATTTGGCTGCCGGAACTGGCGTTGTGACTAAGCAACTGGCTCAACAAGTTGGCATTGAGAAGGTAGTAGCTGCGGATATTAATGGCCAAATGTTGGCATTGGCTAGAAAGCGAAGCGAGGGAGAGTCAGCCAATATTGATTTCATTGAATGCTCTGCTGATGCATTGAAAATCCCAAATGACGCTATTGATGTTGTGGTTTGTCAACAAGGATTTCAGTTTTTTTCCAGACAAGAAAGTCGCAGCAAAAGAAATCCAAAGAGTCTTGTGAGCTGGTGGAAGAGCAATTATGACCACATGGTGTTCTGTAGAAAAATGTGAATTTTTTGGAGCCATATGCCAGACTTTAGAACATATGGGAGAAAACAAGCTATCTCAGATGGTGCGAATTCCCTTTGACTTCTTGAACCAACATGAGCTATCGGAACCTTTCACCAGTATTGGGTTTTTAAATGTTCAAATGTCAAAACAGGAGCAAGACCTTACTATCTCTGGTGGAATAGAAGGGGCTATTGAATTGACTTACGCAACGCCCATTGGGCCAAGATTGCAAGAGTTCTCTAATGTCCAAACGTCACAATTTCACCGAATATTTGCAAAAATCATAAATGAATTAAGCCCTGACAACAGGAATATGGGCCGCATGGTTTCTAATGTGCTGGTGGCTGAGAAGATGACTTGATGCTGTTTGTGAAGTATAGGTTGAATTATTTTTTCTGAACCGGATGAGTAAACATAACATAGCTAAACAGGATGGCCAGCAGGAGATAAACTCCAGTAACGATCCAAATGACCATGAATTCAGTGCCATTCATTGAAAGTTTAATCAATGCCAGAGCTCCAATTACAAAGTGAGTAAGGTTGCCGATTACAATTGGCCTTCCATAAATGCCTGCAATAAGACTTCCCTTAGCCATCCAATTGATCATGGCAAATGCAAAATACAGCGCACCGAGGAGCTGAAAAATAATTGGTGATTCGCTGAGGACTCCCATATATTCTGAGATTTCCTGAGGGAGAAAAGTCAAGGAAATTCCGATAAATCCTAAGATCACAGCGGTTGACGTCATTAGTAGTTTGCTGTTCATATAGTGCTAGTTGCTTAATTAAGAGTTCAGTAGAAGCGTATATCCATATTGATCTATTCACGAACCTCGACCCTGATAACTTCACCTTCTATCAGATGTATTTCCAGCCAATCAGGATCCATGTTCATGAAAATTTTCGGGTCGTATCCAATGTAGAATATCATCGTAGAATCATCTTCATATTCAACCTCTCCAAGAGTATTTTGGATTTGGCCGCTAGATAATCCAATGAGTTTGTCGTTCTCAACTAGATCGTCAATAAAAACATACCTAGAATCTCTTTCGGTTGTCCAGGACTCCTTATCGAATGGTTTTCTTTCATAGGAAGATGAGATTAGAAACCACATGAAAATTATTCCCGAATATATCACAGGCATGCCGATAATGGCCGATAGCCAAAAGAATCCATTGCTCGTTGGACTAGCACCAGAACCAAATTTTCTAAACAGAAAATATAGGCCAGTGAAAACCAGCGCAGCAGTCCCTAAAAATGTTAATGAAACTAATCCCATTATTGTTTTTTAAACTTTTTAAAGCACAATCATTGATATCTTCCACGGCCTGCCATTCTCTGATGGTTCGCTTTTTTTCAGCCAAACCGGAGAAATTTAAGCGATTCCGATTTGTAATATTTTGTTGTTCATTAGTACCTATTACATCATCAGAAAAATGAGGAGGTTCTCAAATGACCTGCGTTTTATGCTCGAACTTATAGCCGTTTTCTTCTAGTTCTGACAACACAGGTTTGTAAATATCCTCAGTTATAGGCTTCAACACCCCTTTTGACCGAATGGCACCTTCTAGTATCAGGCGTGAAGAAATGGCCGCCGGAAGTGAAACGGCTCGTGACATGGCAGAATGACCAAATGGTCTGCCCTCTACTTTCATCGTAGAGATTCTTTTTTCGATACGGTTATCGAATTCCACAATTGCTTCATTGTGAATAATGATCATGTCTTTCTCATGATCCTTATAGACCATTTTTTCTTGCATCAGACCTAACAACACATCAGAATTTGTTCCCTTGCTAAAGGGAATCGGTCGGTTATCAAAAAGCCCGAGCCATTGCAATTGTTTCACTATGTCTGAGGTCATCTTCAAGTTGAGTTTGTCAGCTACTGCCAGCCGAACGTTCGAAACTTCGGCTCCAACCAGCGAAGCAGTAAACTGCCGATAGCTCATCCCCTGTAGGTTGTGACTAGTTTCTTCATTCATTAAGTTTAGGTCTTTCATGCTTTGGACAGAGTTGCAATAGCCGGGATGTCGCAACAGTCCTCTGTAGAAATTTGGAATGCCCTTCAGGTCATAATCATCAAGGTAATTGGTGCTATCTCGATTCGGATAGGTCTCAAAAGTCCCTAGTCCCTCCACATCCACCAACCAACTATTGTCAAATAAATTCTCACCAGAGACTTCTATTTTTTCACCATCTTCGATGTATACGGCAGGTGTTTGGGCAGCTTTCAGCAATCCACCCGGACTCCATGAGAATTTATATCCGAAAGGATTGTTGTTATGCTCGAAAGAAGGTATGCCAGAACCGTACGACTTGAAGTCTGTAATATTTCCTCCTTCAGCTTTTGCCAAATTGATCATTTGCATGGATCCCATATGGTCAATACCGGGATCTTCCCCAATCTCACTTAGAATTATAATCCCCGATTTTCTGGCTTCATCATCTAGTGCTTTCATTTCTGGGCTGGTATAGGATGTGGTCACCATATTTACTTTATGCTTCAAACACGCTTTGGCAACAAGCACATGCATGTGAGGCGGTATCATACTCACTACCAGGTCTACTCCTTCAACCATCTTACTCAATTCATCATAGGGTGGGGTCGCATGCCACAAAACTCTTTTACCCAAGGCTCTTCCGGCAATAATCAATCCCGAGTGGTTATCGTCTCTGCTGGCCACCAGCACTTCGTATTTGCATTTATCTATGAAATAATCAACCAGAGGCTTGACTACATACCCCGTTCCTAATACCAGTACTCGTTTCATGTTAGAATATTTTTAATGTTAACCGATGATCGAAGGGTGAAATTAGTTCCGATCGGAGCATCTACCATACGATACACCACCTATTCTAAAATATACCCGATTGCTGATAGCTGACTAGCTACCATTAGGATTGGAACTATCGAATAGAATGCCAGTGGATGACTTTCAAATAGGGTCTGCTGAAATCCACATAACAAATTGATTACCAAAGAATAGGATAGCTGTTTCAAGCCTTGAAGTACATGCATTTCATGGTTAATCGATGATTCCCCTTCGGCCATCAATAAAAGTCTTCTTAACCAGCTCATCTTCTCAACCAGATGGGCTTCAACGTCACCAGACATAACTCCATAGAGCATCGACACCTTCGTTCAACACTGCATTCATGATGTCCTATCAGCCACACGAATACTTAATTATTGAAGCACGCTTTCTTTTTTCAATTAAGCTGTGCAATTCTCCAAATAGCAGTTGCCTGTCTTGCCATCCATTTTTGATGTTCAGCAATTCTTTCTGGATTCCATTTGCTATTTTCATTTGCTACT
>JAAEPI010000567.1 GCA_024232835.1 Cytophagales bacterium | reverse complement strand
CATGGAATTAGTACACCTATAAAAGCTCTATTAGACGACAGTATTTCCATTCCTAAGTACGGAAGAGCCGAATCGTTGAATGTGGGTGTGGCCACTGGTATTCTGTGTCACGCCTTAACTTCGAAATGATTGAACTTTATTCAACAACTCATTTGTAGATGAGTTAGAACTAGCTTCTTTATTATTTATTTTTTTTGCAAGCTGTTTACCAAGTTCTACTCCCCATTGATCGAAACTATAAATATTCCATACGACACCCTGTACGAAGACCTGATGTTCATACAGCGCAATAAGGCTTCCTAGATTCCTAGGTAACAGCTCTTTAATAACGAGGGTATTAGAAGGCCGATTTCCATCGAAATTGCGGAATGGATCATCGCTTACTTGCCCATCCATTAGTGCCTCTGATTGGGCAAAGCAGTTTGAAAGAAGTTTGGAATGATGCTGTTCCTGACTGTGAGAAGCAACAGCAGCCACAATGAAATCTGAAGGAATAATATCCGTCCCTTGATGAAGCAATTGAAAAAAGGCATGCTGCCCATTGGTTCCGGGTTCACCAAAAAGCACAGGGCAGGTGGAGTACGTAATTCGCTTACCTGTTCGATCCATTTGTTTGCCATTGCTTTCCATGAGTAGTTGCTGAAGAAATCTTGGAAGGTCTCTTAAGTTATGATCATAGGGGAGGATGGCTTTTGATGAATATCCCCAAAAATTCACCTGCCAAATAGAAATTAGAGCAAGCAGTACGGGAAGGTTTTTATCAAAGTCTTCTGAGAAGAAATGGTCATCCATTTCTCTTGCTCCATCAAGTATTGCCTCGAAATTTGACCATCCTATTGTGCATGCAATGCTTAAACCTATTGATGACCAAAGCGAAAACCGCCCACCAACCCAATCCCAAAAACCGAGAATGTTTTCTTTTGGAATCCCAAAGTTTTCCACTTCTTCAAGATTAGTCGAGATGGCTATAAAATGCTTTCTTAGTGCTTCTTGTGAACCTAATTGATTCAAAAACCAAGTTCGCACTGTTTGTGCGTTGGTCATGGTTTCATCAGTGGTGAATGTTTTCGAGGCTATAATAAATATCGTCTCTTCTGGGTGGATATTCTCCTTGATTTCTTCCCAGTGTGAAGCATCAATGTTAGACAAAAAGTGAGGTGTTATGTTTTTCCAATAAGGCTTGAGAGCATTGCATACCATCTGAGGCCCCAGATCAGAACCCCCAATTCCAATATTTACCAGATGCTTAATTCGTTTTCCGGTGTGTCCGATCCAACGTCCAGATTGGATGTCATTGGCAATCACTTTTACATGATCCAATTCTTTTCGCACCAATGGAATTAGATTTTGGCCGTTCATTCTAATCTCATCTTCCTTGCTCCTAAGTGCAGTGTGAAGGACCGCACGGCCTTCACGCTCATTTATTTTTTCGCCAGCCTTCATGGCCTGGATAGCTTCGTTAAGACTAAGTTCCGACGCAAGCTTCACTAGCAAACCTACCGTTTCCTTTGTGAGGTGATTTTTTGAAAAATCCAGATAGATATCATTGAATTGTCTGGATAATTCTTCCACACGACCTGAATTATTCCTGAAATGATCCTTGATAGACTTATCCTTAATTTCTAAGAAATGTGCTTGTAGGTCTTTCCAAGAACTAGTTTTTGTGGGATTGATGTGTTTAAGCATTCGGGTACTATATTATCCCCTTCCACCGAAAACATTAAAAATGTAACAGTTGTAGAGTACAAAGAACATTAGATAAACAAAACCTTCTGAACGGTCTAATTTGTACTTATTAAGTGTGAACATAAAAATGAACAGAAGAACGGTTCCGAGACCCACGAAACCAATATCCACATTCAACGCAGAGTTAAACGTAAGTGGGCCATTTACCAATACAGTACTTCCTATTACCAGAAGTAGATTGAAGACATTTGAACCAATGATATTCCCAACTGCTAAATCTGATTTCTTTTGAAAGGCGGCTACCGCCGAAGTGGCCAATTCAGGTAATGAAGTGCCTGCAGCCAGAATTGTTAGCCCTATTAGTTTCCTACTCATACCCCAGCCCTCAGCAAGTTTAACAGCATTATCAATAATCATCTGACCACCAAAAACCAACCCAGCTATACCCAATACCACCATTATGGCCGTTTTCGACGAGCTAAATATCACTATGTCTTCACCATCAATTTCTTCCGGATGTCTTTTCAAATTCATAAAAATGTATGTAAGGAATATCGCAAACATCACAAACAGAATGATAGCATCCTTAAAGTCAAGAGTATCGCCTCTAACCGATGTGATTGTAACAGATGAATTCATATCTTGAGTTACAATTATTGGCTCTTGATTAGGATTGATAAAGGTTATGCGACCGGCCAACACGGAATCAAGTTCAAAAAAACCATCATTATCACCGACACCATCATTATTACTATCGAACGTTCCTTCTATTTGAACAAAATTTTGCGATTCAAATTTTCCCAACCCATCACTATTATCGTACATAATATTTGGTGATTCGAAGGAGACAGCTGTATCACTCAAATTAACATTGTCTTCAAAATCCCGGCCATGAATCCATACATCGTTTACAAGAAGGAAAAAAATTATAGTAACAAAGAAAGAATAGGGAATTTCCTTCCAAAGCGCATTGCTCTCAACAGTTAGAGGATATATGACGCTCGCAATTCCAAGAATAAGAAACAAGTTGAAAATATTGGAGCCGATTATATTTCCAAAAACCACATCGTCAAGCGTCCCCTCTGCCCCAGAAATAATATTGACTACTAATTCGGGAGCTGATGTACCCATGGCCACTACAGTTAATCCAATAGCCAGATCTGAAATATGAAATCGTTTAGCAAAAGAGGATGCTCCGTTGACAAGAAAGTCAGCTCCTTTTATGAGCAGGATAAATCCAACAGAGACCAGCAAAATT
>JAAEPI010000566.1 GCA_024232835.1 Cytophagales bacterium | reverse complement strand
TTCAAATTTTTATTTTCAGGCTCCTTGATGGGCATTTTGCTAATCATTTTTGGATTTTCTATCGGTTATGCCACGTTTATTGAGAATGATTATGATGCCATCACTGCCAGGATTATGGTCTATAATGCCAACTGGTTTGAATACTTGCTGCTTTTAATGGTAGTGAATTTTTCAGGTATGATTTTTACAAGAAAGCTTTACGTAAAAGCCCAGTTAAATGTCCTCCTAATTCATTTGGCGCTCATATTAATAATTGTTGGAGCTGGACTCACGAGATACGTAGGGTTTGAGGGTCTGATGCATATCCGAAATGGTCAGACAAGCAATTCTTTTACTTCCTATGACACGTATTTGACCATCGAGGCTGGTGATGAGATAATTACTGAAAAAGTAATGCTAACTGAAAGGAACAATAATTTCTTCACTAGCAACATGACCATCCAGAATGAGGAAGTTAATTTTTCAATCAAAAACTATTACGGAAATGCGCTTGAGCGGATCGTGGCAGACACTGCTGGTGATCCATTTATTCATATCATTATGGGTGGAGCTGATGGAAGGCATGAGCTTCACTTGAAAGAAGGGGAGACAAAGTTCATCCATGAATTCGGATTCAGCTTTGGTGACACCACAGTTCAACAGAATGTTCAAATTATTCGAAGTGGTGATGGCTTAAAGATTCGATTGCCCAAAGAAATTATAGATACATCGGCATATGAGTTCTCTCCATTTAATACGATGGATTTACACAAGTTGTCCGAAATGACTTTTTTACTCAAAGAGTACTTTAGAGGTGCGATTCGGAAGTTTGTTCCGGCACAAGACGCAAGTCAGCACGGATCAAAAATTATTAATATCTCTATCAATGACAAAGAGACGTCTCTAGAATTTGGTGTGCCTAAGCAGGTAATGATTGGAGAAACCATTGCGAATATGACAATTGGATCTCTTCGATGGCAATTACCATTTTATTTAAAGTTAGAGAAGTTCCAGTTGGATAGGTATCCCGGATCCAATAGCCCTTCTTCTTTTGCAAGCGACATTGTATTGATTGATATGAGAGAGAATCTTAAAAAGCCATATAAGATTTTTATGAATAATATTCTGTCTTATAAAGGGTATAGATTTTATCAGTCATCCTATGATAACGATGAGCAGGGAACTATCCTATCAGTCAATCATGACTACTGGGGTACCATGGTCACCTATGTGGGATACTTCCTATTGTTTGCAAGTTTGATTGTGTCATTTTTCACAAATAAGACACGTTTTCGAAGGCTAGTGAATCATTTTGACAATATCCGTCAAAGACGAAAAGAGCTGATAACCGGCTTGCTGTTTTTCTTTCTTTCATTTACAGGACTGCATGAAGGCAAAGCACAAGGTTCTGACGACTCAAGAAAAGTGGTGGATCGAGAACATGCTGCTGCATTTGGAAGGTTGCAGGTTCAGAATCAAAAAGGTCGGGTGATGCCTATTAACACCATGTCTTCAGAAATTTTAGTAAAGCTTTATAAAAAGGATAGCTACATTGGATTGAGTGCAGACCAATTCTTTTTGGAAATGGTGACCAATCCTGGTGATTGGAATACTGAACCTCTCATAAAGGTGGGAGATCCTGAGATAAAAAAAATCATTGGTACTGAAGATGATTTTGCTGGATTTACTGATTTTATTGATGAGAAGGGCCAGTATAAACTTAGTGAAAGAGTCAATGAGGCATATGTAAAAAAACCGTCACAACGATCCACATTTGACAAAGAGATTATTTATGTTGATGAAAGAGTCAATGTTTGCTATATGGTCTTATATGGCTCTATGTTGAGGGTGTTCCCAATACCAAATGATCCAAATAACAAATGGGGCTCTCCGATTGAATTTAGCCAAGCGGCAAGCAAGACCAGTAAGGGAAGATTGTTTGAGGATTATACAAAACAATTGAGTGATGCAAAAAATTCTGGCAACTATGACAAAGCCGATGTGTCCTTGCAGGAGATCATAGATTATCAAAGGGAAAATGGACAAGAAATCATTTTATCTGACTCGAAAGTTGCCCTAGAAGTGTTTTACAATCAGAGTAGCATATTCAAACGATTGTTTCCTGTTTTCATGATTCTTGGGGTTTTTCTCGTTGGTTTTTTCTTTATACAAATCTTTAAACCGTCCTTGGAATTCCAAGTGCTTACCAAGGTGTTCTCGGGAATCCTAATTTCGGCTTTCGTTATACAAACTTTTGGTCTCATACTCAGGTGGTACATATCAGGACATGCGCCATGGAGTAATGGATACGAATCAATGTTGTATATATCTTGGGTTACAATACTCTCGGGATTGATCTTTATGAAGAAATCTCCAATAGCACTTGGTGTCACAGCTCTATTGGCCGGCATTACGTTATTGACTGCCCACATGAGTTGGATGAATCCGGAGATTACCAATCTAGTACCTGTGCTGAAGAGCTACTGGCTTACGATCCACGTTGCTACAATTACTGCGAGCTATGGATTCTTAGGGTTAGCAGCTATGCTTGCGTTCGTAAATCTGTGTGTGATGATCTTTAGAAATATCAAGAACCACATTCGTGTAAATCTTGTCTTGGAGGAACTCTCTATCATAGTGGAGATGGCATTATCCGTAGGATTAGTACTACTTATCATTGGCAACTTTCTTGGAGGCATTTGGGCTAATGAATCATGGGGTCGATATTGGGGTTGGGATCCGAAAGAAACCTGGACTCTCGTGACTATAATTATGTATTCATTCATTCTTCATATGGGAATAATCCCACATTTGAAGAGCCCGTTTTCCTTCAATTTCCTGTCACTGATCGGATTTGGAACCATCCTAATGACCTACTTTGGAGTTAATTATTACTTGTCAGGGCTACACTCTTATGCTCAGGGCGATCCAGTACCCGTTCCTTCATTTGTGTATTACATATTAGCTGTTATCACCTTTGTGAGCGCGTTGGCTGCTTTTAATGGATATAAGATGAGCCTGGATGGTAATTTTAGTAAAGAGCGCAATAATAATGGTCGTGGAAATACACTTCCAGAACTGTAAAACTCAAATTTCATACTGAAATATCGGAAATGATGTAAATCATCTTCCAATCCTAGCTACGTCATTTTTTTTAAAAAGCAAATGCTGTTAATTCGTTTGCATATCGTTGAGTGCATTGAACACTAGGGGATAGAAGATATTATTTGAAATTTGTTGTATCTAAATACTACGGTCATGAAATCTAAATTTTATTATCCATTTTCAACTCTTGCAATGATTGCATTGGCTTTGTTTTTTGTTGTAGGGTGCGAAGGTCCTATGGGACCTGAAGGGGCAGACGGAACGGATGGGATTGACGGAAATTTAACCTGTCTTGAATGTCACTCTGAAGGTAACATTCAAACTGTAAAGGAGCAGTTTTATCAATCTGTTCATAGTGCAGGAGAGGTTGCAGTAGACTATGCTGGAGGTAGAGCTAGTTGTGCACAGTGTCATTCCAACGAAGGATTTGTTGAATTTGCCAGCAATGGAGAAGTATTGGAAAATATTGCAGCCCCAACTCCATGGGAATGCTCAACTTGCCATGGTTTGCATGAAACTTTTGAAGAAATCGACTATGCATTGAGACTTGACGATCCTATTGCATTCATTTTTGATGCTTCTGTTACCGCTGATTTTGGAAATGGAAATCTTTGTGCAAATTGCCACCAGTCTCGAGCGGCCGAACCTAATGTAAGTAATCCTGGGTCCGATTTTGAAATTACTAGTTCTCACTACGGCCCTCACCATGGTGCACAGTCTAATGTACTATATGGTGCCGGATTTGCTGAAATTGTTGGTTCACAAACGTATCCTGCTGCTGGTGTATCCACTCACTTTACAGGTGCCAGCTGCACTAGTTGCCATATGGGAGAATATACAAATGTACCAGATGTAGGTTGGGGATCCGGAGACCCAGCATTAGGAGGTCATACTTTTAATCCTAATGTGGAGGCTTGCGTAGTATGTCATACTTCTGCAACAGATTTTGATTATGCAAGTATTCAAACCACTGTTCAAGCACAGCTTGACGAGTTGAAAGCTTTATTGCTTGCTCAAGGTGTTATTGAGGAAGGTTTTGATGAATTTTATGAGGTTGATCCTGATACTGGAGAGGTCATATTGGTTGTTGAAAGCGATGGATTTCACCCTCACACTGGCACATACACTATGGCTCAGGCTCAGGCTTTCTTTAACTGGACCGGCCTTAATGAAGACAGAAGTGTAGGCGTTCACAACCCTGATTATGTAAAGGCTTTATTAACTAACTCTATCGAGGCGATTACAAATAACTAACTCTATCGAGGCGATTACAATACCAGCTGAACCTCAATAGATTACGTTGACCATAGTTAGAATATAAATAATACGGCTGCCCGTTTTGGGCAGCCGTTTCCTTAATAGAAATCGGATACTTCAGCAGAGAATGAAACCATTATGAAATGTGGCTTGATTATTCCTTCTTTCTCACAATTGGCGTTATTCCATTTTCCTCCAGAAGTTCAATAAGTGTTACGAACTCACCTGTCATTAATGAGTCAAATTCAGTAGAATAATTGGTGAGGCGTTGTTTTAATACCGCATAGACCTCTCTATAAGCATCTGCTGGAGGGAAATCTGAGATGGCTGTTGAAGTAGCTAGATATCCCATTTTCTCTATGAGCTTGGTTGGCCATCTAACTGCATCCTGACCCGTTCCGGTAGCATTGAGTTGCATGAAATTTCCTTCCAGTCCGATCAAGAGGGAATCGAGTTTGTTTAGGGCTTCTATAATTTCCTTATCATCGTTTTGTACTTTGAGGGCAGCTTTCAAATCAAGCAACTGCCTTCTTAGAATTTCTAACTCGTTGACCATTTTCGATGCATTGTCAATATCTTCATGAAGTTTGGCCATGAAATCAGTTTGAGCTGTGATGTCCGCAATGGTGCCTTCAGAATTTGGATCTTTAAGCACCGTGATCTTCTCGGAAAACGATTCATCTTCTGCTGTGAGATTTACAGTATATGTTCCTGGAGGCATCCAGTAGGAATTGTAGCCAAGAATTGAGGCGGAATTTCTAGTTCGATCTTTCCCAAGCGACATCCATTCGCCACCTACAGGCTTTGTCCGCATTTTGATTTCAGTCACTTTGTCTCCATTAAAATCCCACCAAGCTTTATTAATACCTATCTTTCCGTTGTGTTCTATAGTACGTACGGTATCTCCTGCTTGACAGGAAACAGGAATTTTCCCTTGGATTTGCTCGCTTTCCAACTGCCCGATGGGCTCAGCCCTCCAGCAGGTACGATGCAATGCAGGTGTGGATGTAGGCTTAGGTTTTGACCCCAGGTGTGTAGCAGGGCACACA
>JAAEPI010000565.1 GCA_024232835.1 Cytophagales bacterium | reverse complement strand
TACAGTAGCCAAAGTCATGTCGGGTTTCTTGCGAGCACTGCACAGGGGAAAATGCAAGTGGTGATGTAGAATTTTGTGGTCATATCCATTCTTCAGAAAGGTAGAGTCCAAATGGCTAATCTCTTTGGTGAGGGCGTCTTTCGTATCGCAGTATTTTTGGGCACGGTATCTCATTCCTTTGACTATTCCAGAGAGTATGGATCTTGGGATAGATGAATGGGGGTGGCAGTAGCGATCACTGTGCGTCTTTTTTCTGTAGACGGAGAAATTTAGGCGGTTTGCAGAACGCGAAATTGATATATCCAGGAAGGGCAGACTGCCACCTTCTTCAGCTTCCATTGTGAAATTGATTGTTGTCACCAGGGTTGCACAACTATTGTTCATATGTTGGTGAAAACGTTGCAGTTCGGTGGGACTCTTGGTGATTACAATGATATCATCAATGTATCGGCCATAAAATATTGGAGGGTTTGGGCAGCAGTCAAGTGCTGAGGATTCTAATAGGTGCATGAAGATTTCAGCAATCGCCACTGAAACTGGCGATCCCATTGGGACACCTCTCAGTTGTTTATATGTTGCATCTTCGAATTTAAAATATGTGCTGCTGCATAGGGTAGAAATGAGATCAGTATCGTTGAGCAGGTTAGGTGGCTCAAAGGATTGTCTTGATTTATCCAAATATGTTGGTATTTACCCAGGAAGTTCGGCAGACATTGGAGGAAGAATGGAATATCGACATTTGGGAAAAGTCCAACCACATCAAGTGATCCCATGTAGAGAGTATTGGCATTGGTAAAGGTGCAGAGTTTGGCCAGGAGTTGGTCAGCTGAACTGATTCTGTGAGGAAGAATATCAACCAATGGGCGCAGCAGCTGGTCCAGGTGTCTGCTCAGGTCATATCCAACAGTTCTCGTCATTGGTAATATAATCCTTAGTGGATTATTTTCTTTGTGAATCTTTGGAAGACCATAAGCTCTGCTGGTTGTGGCTGCTTCTTTAGATATAAGGAGATTTGTGGGACAGTTGAGTTCTTTAAGTTTCTTATGTAGCCGGTCATGTGCAGCACTAATAGGATTGCAGTTCTTCCTTTGTTTCTGGTTCATCGTTCAATTGAGAGAGCATTTTCTGCTTGTATTCTGATAGTTTCATGATTACTGTTTTGGCACCTTTATCAGCATTATTTATGATGAGGCCATCCTGCCGCAATTTCGATTTTATTGTAGATATCGCATTCAGGTGACCCAGTGACAGGTTGTGAGTAGTATTTTTATGGTGAGAGTGGATCAGCTTGGCAACACTGGCAGCTATTACATTGCCACGGGGTATTTTGTAGAGGGCACTTTCCACAGAAGCAACAATATCACTGATTGGCGCCTTCCTTTGAGTAGCACAGAATTTAGGACCAAGTGCCAAGATATTTAGTTCATCTTCTGAAAATTCTGTTTCAGTAAGGTTCACAATAAGAGAATTACGGAACTCTCTGTTGGGCCATAGTTCCTTGCTGGCTTTGTGTGCAGCTTCTTTATGTAATGCGTGTAGCTTCTTTAGTTTTCTCCCTTCTTCTAACTTGAACTGCCTGTTGTAGCATTTTGTTAGCAGGGTGTCCATCAATTGATTGTCACTGGGGGAAATGTGTTGGCTGATTTGTTGCCAGCGGATGGAGTGGAGGCAGCACTTCTTGTGTGATTGATTTTTGCATATGTATCATTGATCGCTGCGGTGATTAGCAATGTCGAGGTCCGTCGTAATAACTGGCTGCAGTTCATTGAGAATCTGTTCTTTATTCTGAAACTTTTTGGCGTGAGGCCCTCCCTTTTGCATTTTCGCAGAAATAGTACAGATGTTCTTAGCTTGGCCAGTTTTATAACTTCTTTGTTCTGGGCATTAAATGGTGTGGGCAGTTCGATGCCATACTGCCTGTTTAATCTAGATTTTAAGCTTTCACAGTGCTGTTCAGAAAT
>JAAEPI010000564.1 GCA_024232835.1 Cytophagales bacterium | reverse complement strand
TCTGGATTATCAGATTTTGGAGTAGTACCACTTCCTATTGTTAAATATCCATGTGTTACTTTCCAAGTTTCCCAATGGTCAGGTACTGCACCAATGAACTTCACATCAGATTCTTTGTAATTCTGATATTTAGTATAATTACTTCTCATGAGATTTTCATTTCTTTCAACATCCCTAATATTTCCTTCTCCACCTTCTCAATATCAGTTTCTATTTTGTCTAATGGTCTTGGTGGTTCATAGACATAGAAGTGTCGATTGAGCGGGATTTCATAACCGACTTTGGTTTTCTTATGATCAATCCAAGCGTCTGACACATGAGGAATGACTTCCTTTTTGAGATAGGCTTCACAGTGCTTTTTGACCAGAACCAGCAAGTCATCATTCTTCGCCTTTTTATCATAATCTATTGGCAAAGGCAATTCAATATCCGCTGGTAGTGGAACGAGCTCAGTATCTCGTAGATCCGGATCGGGTTCGGGGTTTCCTTTGGTGTCTCTACAGATTTCAGCTTTTGGGTCTTTCTCGGATAATGCAGAGACAATCGCCTTTCTCACAGTAGCATCCAGTAGTAGTTGCTTAGCCTTAAAAGCTTCTTTCAGTCTTTCTAGAAATATCGCCCGATCTCTTATGATATCAGCACCTCTCATTCCCTCAAGAATCTTAATAATTCTTTCCTGCTCCCTTTTGCCAGATGCTATTTCTTTATCCCGCTCCTCGGCACTCTTTCTTTTTTTCGATGTTGCCAGAGCGATGAACCCAGGTTCTTCATGAATCCTAGCTATCCTATCATCATTGATATTGAAGTTCAAACGTAAAGGCCGTTCTACCGTCATTTTCAAAAAGCCAAACTCTCGGTTATCAAAAATCTTAGAAGCGATCTTTTCTTCGGGTTTGTTCTCACATAGAAATTTTGAAACAGCCTCATGACCATTTTCTCCATACAGTCTGGTGATTTCTTTGATGTGATCATCCGAAAGCTCGTTACGTTTGTCACCAAGACTCTTGGACATTTTTTGGTAATGCTTGGTCGCATCTATGAGTTGGACTTTGCCTTTGCGTTTGGCTGTCTTTCTGTTGGTGACCAACCAGATATAAGTAAAAATACCAGTATTATAGAACATTTGATTAGGGAGTGCCACTACCGTATCCAGCATGTCATTTTCAATGATCCATCTTCTAATGTTGCTTTCACCAGAACCTGCATCTCCTGTAAATAATGGAGACCCATTAAAGACGATAGCAATCTTAGAACCATCTCCCCCTTCTTCAAGGTTAGGATGCATTTTAGAAATCATGTGTAGCAGAAAGAGCAATGCTCCATCATTGATCCTCGGAAGTCCTGGTCCAAACCTCCCCGAAAAACCATGGTCTTTGTATTCCTTTTCTACCGAATCTTTTTGCGGCTTCCATTCCACACCAAAAGGAGGATTGGCCATCATGTAATGGAATTTCATATTTGGGTGTCCATCACTTGTTTTGCCATCTCCTAGTGTGTCACCATGAACGATATTGTCCAGTGGTTCATCCTTGATCAATAAATCAGAACAACAAATGGCAAACGACTCATCATTGTATTCCTGACCATACAGAATCAAATTTGCATTTGTGTTTTCGGCACGTATATGTTCCTCAGAAACAGAAAGCATACCGCCTGTTCCACAAGTAGGATCATAGATCGTTCGAATGATCCCTGACTTATATACGTCTTCCTCGTCTGTATAAACCAAGCTTGCCATCAATTTGATCACCTCTCTTGGCGTAAAGTGATCCCCTGCTTCTTCATTGGCTTGCTCGTTGAATTTCCTAACGAGTTCTTCAAATACATAGCCCATTTGAAGATTGGAAATTCTATCAGGATGCAAGTCAACCACTTTTCCATCCTCCGTTTGCACAAACTCCTTAATGATCATGTAAAGTCGATTGGCATCTTCCAGCTTGGTGATCTCCTCTTCAAATTTGAATTTTTCAAAAACCTCTTTCGCCTTTGGTGAGAATCCATTGATATAGGCAACTAAGTTTCTGGCAATGTTATCAGGATCAGCTAACAGCTTTTTGAAGGTATATTTACTGGTGTTGAACAAAGGGTGTTCTCGTTCACCGGAAGCCGTTTTTCCAAGTATTTTGTTAATAGCCTCTTCTTCAAGCTTTCCTTCGCTTTTCAGTTGCTCATACTTCTTAACCACCTTGTCCTTGTTTTCTTCCAAAACACAATCAAGTCTTCGGAGAACGATCATAGGAAGCATGACTCGACGGTACTGAGGCGGTCTGTAAGGCCCTCTCAGTTTGTTGGCGATATTCCAGATAAGTCCGACTAATTCGGAGTGAGTGTTTTGTGTCATGTATTGCTAATTATAAAATCCTTGACATCTACGTAAGGAATCTTGGCTATTTTATTCAAACCTTCTAAGTTTGGTTGACTCCTGTTTTGTATATATGAATTAGTCATATTGTAGCTTTTTCTACTTGTCGATCAACCGCTGTGGACATAAAATCGAAGATAGCAAATCGAATCTGGTATTACTTAGGAATTTTTATAAGACGATATCTATGACTACCGGAATGCAATACTCTTTGGCTATATCATGCTAGCCCAAAACGGTATAATTGGTTAGGAACATCTATTAGACCCTATCACCCCTCCTCGTAATAACCCGGTTCTACTCCAAAAGGCCACCATCCTGCTCCAAGATCAGGCTCGCTGAGAAAACATAGGACAAACCGTCAAACAAGAATTCCATGAATGCGTGTGTATTCATTCGGGTCTTCTTTGAATTGACTAGTCGAGCAATTATTGATCTATTCAATGATGCTGTGATTTCAGCAAACTCTACATGCTCGGGACATAGCTCGTTTTTAGGGCTGAAAAGATACGAGTATCAGGATTTTGACTCCACCATTCCAATAAACACTATTTTCTGTTGATTTTCAACCCTAAATGAGTCTACTATCGCCAGAAGCTACTTCGCTTTGAACTTTTGAATAAAGTCCTTCGAGAAATCAGAGGTAACCAGCTTGCCACTTATCTCTGCCCGAGCGGCTAGCAATTCGTCCCAATGCTCAGTTCCTTCCCAAAAAACTTTTTTGAGACTTGCCATAGCTTCAGGGCTGTATTTAGCCAGTTTATGTGCCAGATCATCGACAGCTTTATCCAAAGACTGAATGTCATCATAGAGCTTTGCAAACAGTCCTTTCTGATGTGCCCACTTTGGATCATAGAAATCATCTGCATTTATTCCCATCTGCGACATGGCCGAAAAACCCATTTTTCGCTCGATCACCGGACCAACCACAAAAGGGCCGATCCCTATCGACAGCTCACTCAATTTGATGGCTGAATGCTTGGTAGCAAAACAGTAATCTGTAGCAGCAGCCAGCCCGATTCCCCCACCAACAGCCTTGCCTTGTACGCGTCCTATGATGAACTTAGGAGCCTTCCGCATGGCGTTGATTACGTTGGCAAAGCCCATGAAAAATTCTTGACCAGAAGTTTCATCTTGAATGGCCATTAGCTCATCAAAACTGGCTCCCGCGCAAAAAGCTCTGTGTCCTTCACTTTTGAGAACTATTACTTTTATACTTGGATCGTCTCCTGCTTCGGTAATTAGCTCAGCTAACCTTTTTAGAATTACCTCTGGAAGGGAATTACTCTCTTTGGTAAAGAATTCGATGGTTCCAATTCCTTCTTTTATACTTAGATGTGCGTGGCTCATGGTGTGTAAATTTAGCTTTCTCAGGGGACATTACCATGATGACAATTATCATCAGGCATATTTCGACAACACTAAAATCAACAAAAGGAGGTTATCTTGAGTACTAAATTGCAGCTATGCACAGGAATGTCCTCCTAACCTTTTTAGCATTTATTGGACTAGTCGCTCATAGTCAGGAAAGTCCGTTGACTTCTGCAGATTTCTTCTCTTCAGCAGAAATTGCTGCAGCCAATACAGCTTTGGAAGTCGATTACATTACTGTAGAAGAAAAGAACATTTTTTTGTACTGCAATCTTTCTCGTTTGTATCCGAGAAAATTCTATCTATTCTACCGAGCATTTTTAGATAAAGACAACCGGCTGGGTTTACTCAAAAGTGAGTATTACCATCGCACCTTGGGGGAAGAACTCCAAACCATGAAGCCCATGGATGCGTTGCTTCCAGACAAAAAAATGTACGGTCTCGCCGAATGTTGGGCCAAAGAGGCGGGAGATGCAGGACATGTTGGTCATGATCGAATTTCTTGTGTCGGCGGGTTCTCAGGAGAATGCTGCTCATATGGATGGGATTCTGGACTTCAGATTGTGTTTCAGCTTTTAATCGATCAAGGAGTAGAAAGCCTGGGACATAGAAAGATCATTTTCTCGAGCGGCTACAAGGGAATGGGCACAGCGATTCGTAATCATAGCGGATATGGACATAATGCAGTATTGGATTTCACTTATACAAATGATATTCTGAGAGCTGAAGCTGAAGTAAAGCGGCTGGCAGAAGTAGCTCGCCAAGCAGAATTGGATAGACGAATGGAGCTCCGAAAAATAGAATTCTCCACCCTCATGAGCCAGTGGACAAAAAAGGAAAAAGCAAATGCGGATGTTTGTCGTTCGCTCAGCTATCTCAATGACTTTGAGAAAGAATTGTATTTCTACATCAACCTAATTCGCTTGTATCCAGGAAAATTCAAGAAACTGATTTGGGACAATGGCCCCTATTTTGATCAGTTTCTGGAGGATCAGCAGAATGACCTACACAGAGAAGCGGGCTATCGCCGAGTTGCTCAAACGTTAAGTGGTGCCAAAGGTGGAGTAGCATTTGTGCCAGATAAAAAATCAATCCAAGCAGGCCGTTGTGTCATCAAGGAATACTCAAATGGAGCTTCGAACCCGACCGATTGCTATTTCAAAGCTGGCTTTAGATCATGGTGGATTCAAACGTTTTTCCCTCAGGAAACATACAATGACATCATCCAAATTTTCTTGTCACCCAAAGATTTCAACAACATCTTTTTTTCAAACGCGACTATCGTTATCGACAATGATGAGTACCAAGGTTCGATATTGACTTTAAAGAAATAGGACGTGATTTATAGCTGATTTACAAACAGAGTAACCAATTTGAAATAGTCCTCGAACTCTGTGAGGGGCAGGGTTTCAGCGGTATCATAAATGTCATGATATGCTTGGATGCCACCAAGTGTGTAAATGAAAAAACAGGGAATACCTGCCATGTGAAAAATACAATGATCGCTGTTGCAAGCCTCCCCCCGAATTTTTACTTTCTGCAATAATTTTTTCTCGTCATTTATCTCCGTCAATAGATCAAATTTATCCCGATAGATCGATCCATTCACAACCTGAATTCCATCGTCACCAGTTCCTGAAATATCGAAATTCAACAAGAATTTAATTCTGCTCAAGTCAAATGGTGGGTTTTCGACAAAGTGTTTTGCTCCTATAAACCCCAGCTCTTCTCCCCCAAAAGCTATAAACACGGTTTGGTATTTCGGTTTGTTTGTGCGGTAATAAGAGGCCAGATTCAGAAGCATCGCAATGCCGCTAGCATTATCATTGGCACCTGAGAACATCGTTTTATCTCCCATCATCCCAAGATGATCATAATGGGCTATGAAGATCATAAGTGAATCCGAACTTTCGCCTTCCACCATTCCAGCTACATTTTGAGAGGAGTAATTCTCAATGAATTTGCTATCCACATCAAAAGAGAGCTCCTCAATTTCAATGACCGAACTGTCCACTTTTATGGTGAAGGAGGGCTTTGAATACTGGACTGTTGAACCACCCCATGTCAGCTTGCTTTGGGTGAGAAATAATGTTCCAAGTGCCGGATTATCAGGATGGTACCTTAGGAAATTTGTGAGTTCGTCTATTTCCTTGAGCTCTTCCTTTGAGTAGTCTGTCCGTTCATACGATTCTATAACAAGAAACTTACCCGAAGATTCGCTGAGCTTATTCAACAAAACTTCCCTGTTTAATATGTCGCTTATTTCTAATGTAATGGCATTGAAATTCCCAGAAACACCGGGCGAACCTGCTTCAATGAGAAAGTCTTTTCCCGGAACAAGTTCAGTCCCATTGATCACGACCTTCATTTGTTTTGGAAATGTATTAACTGATGTGCTGAATTTTTGGTAATACGATTTTTTGACCGGCTCTAAGCCAATTCGATCAAATTCATCCTTGATGTATTTGGCAGCAATTCGCTCACCTTTCTGAACGTACCCTCTTCCTCTAAACTCATCAGATGCCAGAGTTTCGACTATTTCTTTGGCATAGCTCAAATCTTGCCCAAATAGGATTTTGGGTATGATCCAAATTAGAATGAGAACTAAAAATTTATTGTGCATTCAGAAACCGTAACGATTTTTAAACAACCAAGATAGGTGCATAAAAGAAATTAGATAAACCTTAGGTCAATGTTTTAGTTATTTCACAAAGTGTGAAGTGATGTTATATAGTCGCTTATATAGACATTATTGATAGATTTGTTTACCAACAATTTCGAATTTGATAGTTAGTTCCATATTTCGAAGCATTGCACTGACAGTCAAGAAGGTGTTCTTGACAGAGTCTGTGATTGCAGCAGTAATTGTTGCAAATTCGTTGCTCCTATTTCTTATGGGGTTCGACGAGGTTAAAAATGATGGGGTGTTAGACTTCATTGATCATAGCTTCACCGTATTTTTTGTATTCGAAGTGCTGGTCAAGCTTCAAGAAAAGTCCTGGAAAGGGTATATAGCTGATGCAGGCAACAAGTTCGATTTTTTTCTGGTGGCCATATCGGTTCCATCGCTGGTAGAAATATTCGTGGTTCTACCAGATGTTTCCTATTTACTCGCTTTCAGATTATTGCGGGTTTTGAGAATATTGAGGTTTATGAGGTTTATTCCAAATCTCAACAAGATGCTAGTAGGTATCAAGCGAGCCTTCAAGGCATCCGTTTTTGTAATGCTTGCACTGTTCATCTTCAACGTGCTTCTGGCGATCCTCTCTAATCATCTATTTAAAAGTGCAGCTCCTGAGTATTTCGGCAATCCTTTAATTTCGCTTTATTCTGTTTTCCAAATTTTTACTCTTGAGGGATGGTATGAAATCCCAGACGCAATTATAGCACACGAGCAAACAGGGAGTTGGCTTGCGGGATTTGCAAGGCTATATTTCCCTTTGATTACTTTAACTGGTGGAATTCTGGGCTTTTCGATCGTTAATGCCATTTTCGTGGATGAGATGACCATGGACAACAATGTAGAGCTGGAAGATAAAATAGATGCTCTAAACAAAAAGGTCGATCAGTTGATCAAGAATCAAGAGAGGTAAGCTGACATTCATTCTAGTGTTAAAGTGGGTATTTTCACAAACCCCTTTTATTGGCTCGTGGGGAAATGAACCAATAAAAGGGATGGGGTTCCTGCAATGGATTATCATTGTTGTACAAAATATTTCGTTACTTCATACGGTTAAGTTCTAATAATAACAGCATTATGTTTAAAAAGCTCAAACAGAGCATATGCCTGATCGGTAGCGAGCATAGCTAAAAACCATTGCTTGATTGTT
>JAAEPI010000563.1 GCA_024232835.1 Cytophagales bacterium | reverse complement strand
TATACGACTTTGCTGCCTTGTTGTTGTAGGTAGTCAATACGATTATGCTTCTCATTTGAAAGCGGTGATCTCCCGGTAAGAATGAGGTTGACCTTGTACTCTTTAACTAAATGCTCAGCAAACAATAGGCCTAAACCTCCCAGGCCACCGCTGATTAAATAGGTGCCTTGTAACTTGATCAGTGATTTCCTTGAATTCAGTCGTAGACTACGAACTTGAGGAACAAACCTTTGGCTGCCTTGATACCAGACTGATTTCGTATCGGCGGTATGAAGCTCATTCCAGATCAGCTCGGCCCAGCCCTTTGTCACTGTTGAAGATGGCTGAGTAGAGCCAATCAGCAATCGAACTTTGGTTTGTGGCAAAATCATGCTTAAAGAACGCTCAAAACCAATCCAGGATTCGAGAAATGATTGCTCTTTAGGATTATGTGCTTCTCCAACCAGAAGCAAGTCCGTCACCTTAACGTTGGAAGTCTTAAGAGACTGTAGGATCCAGACAATGGGACGCATCTCTTGGATTAATTGAGAGTCCTCTGTCGGCCATAAGTATACTATCGCGTCAATGTTCTTAGTTGTTTCGGCAATTTCCCGCAAGACTTGCAGGTAGGATTCTTTTTCTGATGGAACAATTGAATAGTGTTGTTGACTCAAACTTTTTTGAATCTCTTCTCCTTGAGAAATAAAAATTATTTGTGATTTCGGAGAAGTGCTGTGTATATATTCTATAAACTCTTTCTGACGCCTGGAATCTGAAAGAAAACAAATAAGCGTTTTTTCTGTTTTATCAATCGTTCCCGGATTTTTTTCATTTTCCCATACTTCTTCAAAGCATGCCAAATGAGCTTCATTCACTGGAATCTTATCGAACGTTCTCTCTGCAGATACCTTGTAATCAATGTAATCTTTTTCTAACTCTTTAGTTTCAAAGCCTCGCATCTTTACACAAACATTTCCTTGTTCGTCACAAAGGTCGATATCAAGTTTCTGGATTTTATCCGATAGTGCACTCCCGCCTGAGTAGCGTACCCATGCATACATTTATTAAGTACAATACTCTAAGACTTCTAGAGATTCCAGGGCCTATGGAAGTGATGAATATAGTATTACAACGTTACCATTTGCTGATACACCATTATTAAGAACTAATCCGATTGAAGATTGAAGCGCTGCATCCATCAAACTCGG
>JAAEPI010000562.1 GCA_024232835.1 Cytophagales bacterium | reverse complement strand
CTATCGGCTCGTCGCCCAGATGATAGGAGCGTTGTAAAATCAAGATTTTGAACATCAACAGTGGATCGTAAGGTTTGGCACCTGCATTCACCATTTTGTCTTGATTGATCATCCCTTTTTCCAAGGGGGGTCGAAAGTATTCCCAATCAACAACCTTGTTCAGCTTCTCCAAAGGGTCTCCTTGTCTGCTGAGTTTCTCTAATCTGAAATCTTCTGAAAATAGGCCACTTGTTCCTTGCTGTTTATACTTCATTATTGTTTTCTTTGACATTGTATGCAATATAACATAAATTGCTCTATTTCAGCTAGTTGATTTTAGAGGTAGCCATTATATAATAGTCCGAAAATTCATAGTCATTATAATTGGGCCAATCGAAAATAAGGACACTATCTTCAATATAAAATGAGGAGGATTGAATATCTATTTCAATTGGTTCATGATCAATATTCAGCACCCGTTGGAAATCAATAACCGCAGCTTCTGCATCTAGCTTGTCAGCTAAACTTCCCGTATTTGATTTGCTAAATAGCCTAAGGGTCATTAAATGGAAACCACTCTCGTAATCATAACTATTGAAATAGAATCCTGACGGACGATCATCTCCTTCTCTTATTAAATCATCCCCCATATAAATTTCATATGCGTAATATTCATTCCCGTCCTCAAAATTGAAGATTAATGAAGATAATCCTCTGGCATATATTGTATCCGATGAATTGAAAAAATCAGAAGTTGGTTGGTCTTTCGGTTCCTCAGAAATTTCCTTGAAAAACACATCCTCTGGCTCATACGTACAATTGATTAACAGAAGACTAAGAACTAATAAAGCTAAATCTCGCATACGCAAAAATAGGAGGTTATTAACTAGACATGCATTGTTCGTGATTTTCATTTTTAGCAAAACCTTGACAACCAGTAAGATATGGAAGGGTTCTATCATTGTTTAGTTCCGTCGGGTTAATAACTAGTATTTATAAAACTTTGTTTTTATTAGAATAAAGTGGATGCAGGATCAGCTTTTCAAAAATCATTTAATCAAAATTCAGTATCCATTCATCTATGAAGGACTCCAATTTGTTCCATCAATGCGCCTCCAACCAATTCTCCCCAACACCTATCCCAATTTCCATAGGAACATCTAAAGGAAGAGCGGTTTTCATAAATTCCTCCACCTTGTTCTATACCAGATTTTCCATGCTTTTGGAAAAGTCATTCCTAGAAATTCTCAGTTAAGCATATGGCTAAGCTATCCAATATAGAAGTTTAGATCGAGAGGGATGGGCAGGGTGAGTAAGTAAAAAGCTGAACTATTCTAAATTTAGTACTTTTGATAGCGTCATATGATACTATCATGAAGCCCCCTTATGAAATTACATCAGCAATTTTAAGGCTTGTATCTTCCATTTCTGAGAAGATAGGTGAGGTGAATGCGGTACATCTTAGTAAGCCAAGAGCTGAATTACGAAAACAAAATCGGATTCGAACGATACAGTCTTCACTTGAAATTGAAGGCAATACTCTGTCTATGGAGCAAATTACTTCGCTTATCAATAATGAAAGAGTAATAGCTCCTGAAAAGGACATTATTGAGGTTCAAAATGCAATCAAGACATATAATAACTTAGATAAATTTTCATACCCCTCTGTGAACAATTTTCTTTCAGCACACAAAAGCTTGATGACAGGACTGGTGCAGAAGCCAGGGAAGTTTCGAACCTCCGAAGTTGGAATTATGAAAGGGTCACAGATTTCGCATGTGGCACCTCCCGGCCATCTTGTAAACTCCTTGGTGAGAGATCTTTTTAGTTATCTGAAAACTGATCCTGAAATACCATTAATAAAGAGTTGTGTTTTTCATTATGAGGTCGAATTTATTCATCCATTTGCAGATGGAAATGGTCGGATGGGGCGTCTATGGCAAACGATTATCCTAAAAGAAGATTATCCGATTTTCAAATTTCTCCCAATTGAATCAATTATCAAAGAGCGGCAAAAAGCATACTACGCATCTTTGAGTACCTCTGATAAAGTTGGAAATGCAACGCCATTTGTTTTATTTATGCTCACTGTTCTAGATGACGCATTGGAACTATTACTGAGGTCTCAGAAGGTTTCATTGACAAGTGAAGAAAGAATAGATATTTTCCTGGAATCAATTAACAATGTAGAATTTACCCGACAGGATTATTTAAGACATTTCAAGCAAATTTCCGCAGCAACGGCAAGTCGGGATTTGAAGACAGCTATCGCTAATAAAAAATTACAGAAAACAGGAGATAAGCGAACGACAAAATATAGAACCAACTAATGCGCCTCTAACCAATTCTCTCCTACGCCAATCCCTATTTCCATAGGCACGTCTAACGGCAAGGCAGTTTTCATAAACTCCTCTACCTTAGTCTTTACCAGATCTTCCTCGCTTTTGTGTAGATCGAAAACCAATTCATCATGTACCTGCATCAGCATTTTGGATTGCACGTTTTCAGCTTTCATCCAGTCTTGAACATTGATCATAGCGACCTTAATGATGTCAGCAGCACTTCCTTGAATTGGGGCATTCACGGCATTTCGCTCATCGAATCCACGCATGGTGAAGTTTCGGGAGTTGATATTTCGAAGATACCTGCGTCTTCCAAGCATCGTTTCCACAAATCCTTGTTCACGTGCTTTTTCAATGGTTGCATCCATGTACTTCTTCACATTAGGAAATTCATTGAAGTAGGATTCAATAATCTCAGCAGCTTCACCTCTTGGGATGTTAAGATTTTGAGAAAGTCCAAATGCAGAGATGCCATAGATAATTCCAAAATTGACTTCCTTGGCTTTTCGACGCATGCCATCTTCTACATTTTCAAGATCTACACCAAATACCTTGGCCGCCGTAGTGGCATGAATATCTCGCCCTTCTTTGAATGCCTGCATCATACTCTCATCCTTCGAGAAGGCAGCCATGATCCTTAACTCGATCTGTGAATAATCCGCCGACATGATGAGGTACTCCTCAGATTTCGGAATAAATGCTTTTCTGATTTCCCTGCCCTTGGCTGTTCGAATCGGAATGTTCTGAAGATTGGGATTATTGGAACTCAATCGTCCAGTGATAGCTACCGTTTGACGATAGTCTGTGTGCACGCGATTATCTACTTCGCTAATCAATTTTGGCAAGGCATCTACGTAGGTAGATTTCAGTTTTTGGTATTCCCTGAACTCAAGAATCTTTGCAGCAATCTCATGTTCTCCTGCCAATTTTGAAAGTACCTCTTCACCTGTTGCGTATTGCCCAGTCTTTGTTTTCTTCGGATTATCGATCAACTTCATTTGATCGAAAAGAATTTCTCCAAGTTGCTTTGGTGAGGCAATGTTGAATTCCACGCCCGCCAGTTTGAAAATATCCGTTTGGGCCAAGCGACTTTCTTCTTCCAGCTCAACAGACATATTTGCCAGCGCATCCGTATCAATCTTCACTCCCTCATATTCCATATCTGCCAGAACAAAGGAAAGTGGTTCTTCTACCTCATGAAGTAACTTTTCAAGTTTATTTTCTTCAATCAGGGTTTCCAATTTTTCTTTCAACTGGAGGGTAATATCAGCATCCTCACAGGCATAGTCCTTGACCTTGTCAACAGTAATCTGATCGATGGTTTTTTGATTTTTCCCTTTTGGACCTACAATGCTCTCAAATGAAACAGTCGAGTATCCAAGATATTTGTCAGCCATCGTATCCATATTATTGGCTGTCTCAGAATCAAGCAGAAAATGAGCCAGCATCGTATCGAAAAGTGGCCCAACTACATGAACGTCATAATTGCGAAGTATCTGAATATCATACTTTAGGTTCTGTCCGATTTTTCGGATGTCAGGTTTTTCAAGGACTGATTTGAATTCTGAAACAATGGCCATGTCTATGGTGTGGTCGCCAGTCATGGGAACATAGAAAGCTTTTCGTGCTTCTAATGAAAAAGCAATCCCAACCAACTTAGCCTCTCGGGTTTCCAAACTCGTCGTTTCCGTATCAAAGCAAAATTCATTGGCAGTGGAAAGTTCATGAATGAGTTTTTTTCGCTGCTCTGGCCGGTCTACCAAATTGTAATTGTGTTTCTCTGTTTCGATGGATTTCTTGGTTGTTCCAAAATCACCGGCATCAGTCCCTGTATCAAACAGCCCAAGTTGAGATGTATCTGCTGTCATTTTTGTACCAGTACTAATAGCATTGTCATCCCGAAACATCCTGCGGGCAATGGTTCTAAATTCCAGCTCCTGAAAGATTGGCATTAAGATATCTTTATCGGGCTCTGAATATTCGAAGGACTCGAAATCATACTCAATAGGAGAATCAATTTTGATGGTTGCCAATTCTTTGGACTTGATACCCATTGCTCCATCAGCTTCAAATTTCGTTTTTACTGCTCCTTTCAACTCATGTGTGTGCGCTACAATATTCTCAACTGTATCATATTCTTTCAAAAGTTTTGAGGCAGTTTTCTCACCAATGCCCTTTACTCCTGGGATATTATCCACTGCATCACCCTTTAAGCCCAGCACATCTCGTACTTGATCCACACGCTGAATATCGAATTTTTCTAACACTTCAGGGATTCCTAGAACCTCAGCACTATTTCCCATGCGTGCGGGTTTGTAGAGAAAAATATTTTCCTCAACGAGCTGGGCAAAATCCTTGTCTGGGGTCATCATGTACACCGTGAAATCCTCACGAGCTGCTTTCTTAGCAATAGTTCCAATGAGGTCATCCGCTTCGTATCCTTGTAGTTCCAGAATAGGAATATGCATGCCTTCAAGAATTTTCTTGCAATACGGAATAGCAATGGAAATCTCCTCCGGTTGCGATTCCCGATTGGCCTTGTATTCAGCATATGCTTCGTGACGAAAAGTAGGGCCAGACATATCAAAAGCCACTGCTATGTGGGTAGGTTTTTCTTTTGTGATTATTTCCAATACGACATTGGTAAAACCCATAATCGAGCCGGTGTTGATACCATTGGTGGTAAGCCGAGGAATCTTGCTCATGGCGAAGTGGGCACGGTAAATCAGAGCCATTGCATCGAGCAGAAAGAGGGTGTTTTTTGACATGAGGTAAAAGTAGCGGATTGGGTAGTTAGTTGGATATAGATTGTCGAAATCGCCTTGTTGTGAAACAATTAAAAATCCATACATGGGAGGTTTTTTGACTTGTAGCTGTCTAGTAGATATGATCAATTATTTCATATTACCAATGCTAATTTCTCGGTAGTACTTTTACAAGGAATATTTTCCTTTTTCAGGGAACATTCCCGTAATATTGCGTTCAAATTTCAATTATACTTTATGATAAAATGCGTTAATGGAGTTTGCATCCTAGCACTATATGGATTAAGTACTTGTGGCCTGGCAGATTTAGAATTTGACAAAGTTCAGAACCCAACCATAAATACAGATTTCGCCCTGCCACTTGGATCCATATCATATTCTATTAAAGATCTAACTGAGGATATAGGAGATGAGGTTCTTGAAGTGGTTGAAGGGGACGAATTCTCTTTATCTTTTATTTACAGGGACACTACAGAGTATTCTGATCATGATGCTTTAATCGAAATAGGAGATGTAACTAATTTCGATACTTATTCACCTGTCACTTCTGACATCTCATCGGTACCTACTGCTGCTTCCATTCCATTACCGAGTAAAGACTTTGAATTTGAAATAGAAGCAACGAGTGGAGAGAGAATAGACTCTGTTTTTTTTAAGGGAGGCACATTGGAATATACGCTAAGCTCGGATTTTGATTTTCTGATTGATTATGTGTTTACGCTCACAGATATTAGAGATGAAAGTAATCAGCCGGTGACCTTTAGCAGGTTTGTTGCATCATCATCATCAGATTTTCAGTCACGTTCACTTGCTGGTTTGAAGAATGTAAGTACACCCATTGGAGGGAGCAATATTTTTAATGTAAATCTACAAGTGACTCTTCAGGTGCCAGCTAATACGACCGTTCGTGCAGACGATAAGATTACGATTGACTTGGTTCTGAAAAATCCGGTTATATCGGGTGTTTTTGGCGACTTTGGGAATGACCCAATTGATGTTCAGGAAAATTCCATTGAAATTTCCGCATTTGAAGATGCAGCGGTTGGAGAGTTGGAAATAGCAATGGCGTCCATTTCTATGGAAATAGATAATAGATATGGAATTGAGATGGGTATGTCTATGGCTGGAGTAAAGGCAATTGATTCTGATCTAAACGAAATTAATTTGAGCGGGACAGTAGTCGATGCACTTCAATTTGTCGACGCACCGAACTCATCACAGATTGGGGAGATAGTTTCATCCACGGTTACCATTGATCAGACAAACAGCAATATTTTGGATTTGATCAATTCGTTACCATCAAGTATGGTTTTCAATGTCACCGCAGAGCCCAACCCTCCAGGATCTGATAATGAAAACAACTTTCTATTTGATGATCAGATGGTTGAAATTCGAACCATTATGGAGATTCCATTTGAATTCAAAATGGATGGATTCTCTAAGGACATCACTATGTCGTCACCAGGATCAGATCTGGAAGCCGCAGAATCTTTGGAGATTCATGTGAATACCTCCAACGAAATACCGTTCAATGGCACCTTAGATTTGTCGTTTACAAATGGAGATGGAGATACTATATATGTCTTGCCTGACATAGGAATAATTGAATCTCCAGATATTGGCTCAGATGGCCGCACGATTGGTTCAAGTGACAGTTCTGCATCAATTGTGTTAGATGAGGAAGGACTGAATGCTTTTTTAGAGTCGGATGAAATTATTGCCACAATCAAAATATTCACATTTGAAAGTGCACTTGACAATCATGTCAAAATGTTTTCTGATTATCAACTAGACATAGATTTGGCCGTATCGGGGAAAATCAGCGTTGAACTATGAGAAAGTTAATAATAGCCAGTTTGCTGATTTTGGGTCTTATGAGATCATTTGCTCAAACCGACCTTACATTTTATCATATGGGAGCTGCTACGCCTCAATCCGGCGTTTACAACCCGACGTTTTTTCCGAATGCGAAAATCTATTTCTCCTTGCCTGTTCTATCCGGGTTTAACGCTAATGTGAATAGCGGATTCTCTTACGGAGACCTGATGACCCCTGTGCAGGGAACAGACTCAGTGAAAGTTGATTTGGAAGGATGGATAAGTAATTTGAAACCAGGGGAAAGGATGAGTATGAACGGTTCGGTTTCAGTTTTCCAATTTGGAATGCGAAGGGGAAATAGAACCTTTAGCCTATCATCCAATTACAGGTTTGATGTGAGTGTCCTTTATCCAATAGATTTTCTAGATTATTTCATTTCTGGTAATGGTGCGTATCTGGGCCAGCGAATTGAGGAAACGAGTTTAGCAGCAAGCGGTATTTTGTATCAAGAGACAGGGCTCGCTTATTCGCAGGAAATTGCCATGGAAAATGGAAACCTATTGACTGTTGGAGTAAGAATCAAATATCTGCAGGGCATGTTGCATGTTGGCACTCAAAAGGATGCATCGGTGACGATGTTCACAGATACAGATACGTACGATATGACCGTTCAATTTAAAAATGCTGTATTCAATACGGCAGGCTTGAATGAAATTAATGGTAGCAATGCGCTCGGTTATTTACTGAGCCCTGCCAACAATGGGAATAGTGGGATTGGTTTTGACTTGGGTGCGCAATATCAACTAAATGAAAAAATTGATCTTTCGTTGGCCATAAATGATCTAGGGTCAATCACCTGGACGAATGATACCGAAAATCACGAGCTGATCGGTGGAGAGATAAATTTCATTGGGTTTGATGGTTTGGACACTCTGGATATCGGGGGAGCGCTAAATGACAGTTTGGATGTTTGGACTAAAAACGATACCAACAAAGGAAGCTTCAAGACGAGTATAGGCCCTAAAATATTTGCAAGTTCCTCTTACCGAGTAAACGAGTTTGGAACGGCAACAGCAACACTCGGATTGCTCCGATCCTATTTTGGCAAATCACAAGTAACCTACGGCATTGGGTATACCCAAAAAGTGAAGGACATACTTGTCGCTTCAACTACCGTTTCAGGTAGAGGTAAGCAATCTGTTCATGTGGGTTTGGGTTTATCTGCCAGATTCGGATTTTTTCAATTATATACCGCAGTGGATAATCTCTCGGGGTTACTCAAAAAAGCCGATAGTTTTCAAGGATCTGATGTACGTCTTGGAATCAATTTTATGATTGGAAGAGGAGGAGTTCGCACAGTTCCTACCAAGAAGGAGGAAAAACCTGAAAGAAAATTTCCTGACTGGTATTATGATGAGATGGAGGACACGGGGGAATGAACTAAAGGACTTTTGCAATTATGCACTGCAATTTCATCATAATTTCGAAGACATATCTTATTGAAGGTAAACCAATCACTCCTTATACAACTTCTCCCCTGCTTCGTAGTATTTATCTCCCATGATCCAATAAGGTCGCTCGGGATCATTGCCAATAAGCCGTCCTAGCAGCACGTATGCACTCCAATATTTGTGGACATAGTCCATATCTAATGTCTCCACATGGTCAGCAGCCTGATGGTAGTATTTCATGACCTCATCATCGAAAGCCGTGAATCCTAAACTGAAGTCAGGAGCTGGGACACCCTTACTAGCAAAGCTGACATTGTCGGATCGGTCGAAGAGTCCTTGCTCAGGTGCTGGGTCAGGAATTGCTTCGAGTCCGTAGGCAGCAACAGCCGCAACAGTGTTGTCTTTGGCGGTTGTCCGCTCCAATCCGATCACGGTAATCTTGGACGTGTCGTTATAGCCACCATTGTCAATGTTATTGCAAAAAACCATTTTGTTTATTTCTAATGGCGAATGATCCACAAACCAGGAGCTGCCTAGGAGACCTTTTTCTTCTGCCGTAAACAACACAAAAAGTGCTGAACGCTTGGTTGGGTACTTCGCAAGGTTTTTGGCGACTTCCATCACTGCCACGGTTCCTATGACATTGTCTCGTGCGCCATTATAAATAGAGTCTCCATCCGCATCGAGAGGCCCAATCCCTACGTGATCATAATGAGCACAATACACAATATATTCTTCTTTCAATTTGGGGTCTGAACCTTCTACATAGCCAACAATGTTTGGCGCTGTAAATTTTTCTGCTTCTGCTCTTTCAATCTTTACTTCCGAAGTTTTAGCTCCAGCGAATATCCCAGAGGCGTTTTCATTTAAATCCTTCAGCCAGAAAGAGGGTAATGGAGTTTCATCCCTTTCTGCATCATCGAGTGATATCCGGTCTCTATTCAAATACCCAACAAGCCTTTGCCAGGGAATCTGCGAAGAGTTGTATAATTCGATAAACCCGGCAGCTCCAGCTTCTTTAGCTGCTCTGCGTTTTTCTCTGCTAATTGAAAACCAAGCTCGTACACTTTGTTCCTCACCATCACCACAGTTCGCAACAATCATTTTTTCTTTTACATTATTTTTAGAAATTTCTTCTGCCGTACCATTTTTAAGTATGATCACTTCTCCCTTCCAATTCAGATTTGCACCTGACGTTAGAAGAAAATCATCACCCAGAGAAAAGCTTTTCCCATTTACACTAATAGTTCCACCAGTTGGTTTCTTTTGGTTTTTAATTTTCACTTGTTGCAGATAATCGGGGTATTCATCGTATGCTTTGATCCCATACGATTCAAATTGTGTAGCAATGTATTTGGCGGCAATTCTTTGACCTTCAGATGGTGTATCTCGACCTTTGAGTTCGTCACTAGCTAAGAAAGTGAGATGTGCTTTCGCTACAGTAATGTCCACTGTTTGATCAGTGAGCTCTTTGTCCGTTTGACCAAATGTGGTTAAAGCGGTAATGAAAATTGGGATTGTAAAATATGACTTCATATCGACAAGTTTAAGTGATTGGCAAGATAGCAATTCTTAAAAACCCCAATCTTCTTTTATTGAATCCACCAGTTGGTTCTACCTGCCTGTAGGCAGGTTCCCCGATACTTGAATCGAACGAAGAAATATTTTCCAAATTCATACCTCGTGAGCCTTCCTTTGTCAGACAGGCTTGCTCCAAGGTACTTGATTTAATTCTTGTTTCATGGGGACACGAACCAAGGCAGAGGAAACCCTCCTCCATTGCAAAAAGTGGGCAGTTTTTGTAGAACCTGTTCTTTCTATACATTTGCACGGTACGCAAAACATTACTCATGAAAAAATACTATTCGATCATACTTATTGCTTTCCTTCTTGGCTTTACGGCTTGCCAGCCGGATGAAGTTATCGAAGAAGATGGCATGTTATCCCTTGTTGTTGGGATATCCGTTGATGTTATAAGCACAGGGCGATTGGCCGCTGTAAACACCGACGACTTTAAGGTCACCATCTATGATGATATGGATACAGAGATAATATCCTATGATCCGTTTTCTACGGCTCCTGCCACCACCAGTCTGCCAACAGGGACCTACTATGTGACGGCCAGCTCCAACAATCTTATGAATGCGGCTTTTGAAGAACCTTTTTATTTCGGACGGTCTGCCAACTTCACTATTGACAAAGAAGAAAGCAAAACGATAACGGTAAATACGGAGCTTACCAACACGCAAGTTTCTGTGAATTACTCAGCGAGTGTGGTAAGTGACTTTGATGATTATAATACGACCGTGACGCTCTCCGGAACAGCTGATGCGCTAACGTTTATCAGCACAGAGACCCGATCTGGATATTTTATATCCGGAACAGACCTGGAAGTAGAATCCATCCTTACCTATACCAAGCTGGATCTTTCGGTAATTACCGAAACGCTTACAACTACCATCACTAACCCACTGCCAAAGACACATTATCAAATAAATATAAATGCTGCCTTAGTAGATGGTGAAATCACCATTCTTATAAATGTAGATGAGACAGTAGATCTTGTAGACATAGACTTGTCACCATCTTCTCCCTCAACTACTTTTCAAGTATCTCTTGGAGGTTCTATAGGCGATAACGCCAAATCCATACAAGAAACCGGTGATGGGGGGTATATAGTAGTGGGCTTATCTAACTCAACAGATGGAGATGTAACAGGCAATCATGGAAATTATGATTACTGGATAGTGAAATTAGATGTGTCAGGGAACATCTCATGGGAAAAATCCCTTGGTGGGACTGGAAGCGATTATGCCTATTCCATCCAGGAAACCAGTGATGGGGGGTATATCGTGGCGGGCTTATCTAACTCAACAGATGGAGATGTGACAGGTGGTCATGGTTCTTCTGATGATTACTGGATAGTGAAACTAGATGGGTCCGGTAATCTCTCTTGGGAAAAATCTCTGGGAGGATCTGGAAACGATTATGCCGAATCCATCCAGGAAACCAGTGATGGAGGGTATATCGTGGCGGGTCGTTCTACCTCCACAGATGGTGATGTAACGGGCAATCACGGAGGGTACGATTCCTGGGTAGTGAAACTAGATGCATCCGGTAATCTCTCTTGGGAAAAATCCCTCGGTGGGTCTGCAAACGATTATGCCGAATCCATCCAGGAAACCAGTGATGGAGGGTATATAGTAGCTGTCCAGTCCAACTCATTGGATGGTGATATTACGGGTAATCATGGCGGAAATGACTACTGGGTAGTGAAACTGGATGTGTCTGGTAATCTCTCATGGGAAAAATCCCTTGGTGGAACTGGACATGATTATGCCTATTCCATTCAAGAAACCAGCGATGGGGGGTATATTGTAGCGGGTTCTTCTCAATCATCAGATGGAGATGTGACAGGTAATAATGGAAATTATGACTACTGGGTAGTGAAACTAGATGTATCAGGTAATCTCTCCTGGCAAAAATCACTCGGTGGTTCTGGAGGCGATTATGCCTATTCCATCCAAGAAACCAGTGATGGAGAATATATTGTAGCGGGTAGTTCCTACTCATCAGATGGTGATGTTACTAGCAATCAAGGATCTGCTGATTACTGGGTAGTGAAATTAGATGTGTCTGGTAATCTCTCATGGGAAAAATCTCTCGGGGGTTCTTCAGGCGATTATGCCACTTCCATCCAGCAAACCAGTGATGGGGGATATATTGTAGCGGGTTATTCTGAATCTTCAGATGGAGATGTAACAGGAAATCACGGAGGGAGTGACTACTGGGTCGTGAAAATAGATGTGAATGGCGATCTGTATTAATTAACGGATAGCTGAGGAAGGACGATAGCTTTAGAGGTATCGTCCTTTTTTATTGGTTTTCTTTCCGTCGTTGCGAGCGGGGTACGACCTACTACGTCATTGCGAGGCACGAAGCAATCTTGTTCCATTGTTATTAGACGAGATTGCCACACTACCTGGCAAAAATCCCTTGGAGGGACTGGTGTCGATGTGGCCTTTTCCATCCAGGAAACCAGTGATGGGCATTATATTATCACTGGTTTCTCTGGCTCCACCGATGGAGATGTAACCAGTAATCACGGATACTATGATATCTGGGTAGTGAAGATAGATGCGAATGGGGATCTGTAGTATCCAGCAGGTACCAGAAAAAGGACGATAGCTTTAGGGGTGTCGTCCTTTTTTTGTTGACATGTTAATTTCAAAATTTATTGATCAGTATTCTTTGTTCCTAATTCCTTTTTCTCTACTGAGTTTGAATACCGATCAAGGAACAAGGATTGATGATCCTTGAAGTTCCGTATTTACACCTTCCCCTTCAAATACTCTCTGTATAATTCCTGATAATCTTCACCAAAGCTTCCGGCGTACCTGTAAAGCGGATATTTCCTCCTCCATGGCCACCTTCCGAGCCCAAGTCTATTGCCCAGTCAGTGTTCTTAACATTACTTCGCAATTCCTTGATAGATGTTCCTTGGTCTTAAATCCCACCAATGGGTTTTACCTGCCGGTAGGCAGGTTCATCGATGCTTGCATCGAACGAAGAAATATTTTCCAAATTCATACCTCGTGGGCTTGCTCCAAGGTACTTGTATTATGGAGGTTGTATGTAAATGGATCATAGCTCCTGAGCGGAACCGTCATTCGCTGAGGATCATGGCTGCATATAAGAAATAAGTGAATGAATAAGTCTACTAATATCGTATTATGAATTCATAAACTTCAGCAAGTCGTCCATGTACTCTCTATCATTGGCGAGTCTTGGAACTTTATTTTGACCTCCGAGTTTTGACCTTTTCTTCATCCAATTGAAGAATGTATTTTGCTTTGCATTATGAATGATGGGAGCTTGCAAAGCAATGTCCTTGTATCTCTTGGCGTCATAATCAGAGTTAATTTCACGGAGTGTTTCATCCAATATTTGTCCAAATCTCTCCAAATCATCGGGGGATGTTAGAAATTCAATAACCCATTCGTGGCTACCTGATTTTCCGTTTCTAAGGTAGTTTGGAGCTGCTGTGAAGTTGTCAATTGTTGCCAGAGTTTTCGTGCATGCTGTGGCAACAGCCTTTTCAGCATTTTCAATGACCAGCTCTTCACCGAAAGCATTTATGAAATGCTTGGTTCTTCCCGTAATTTTAATTCGATGAGGAGAGATTGAAGTGAATTTGACCGTATCTCCAATTTTATATCTCCAAAGACCGGCATTTGTGGTAATCACAACGGAGTAATTCTCTCCTACAACGACCTCCTCCAGGGTTAGTGTTGTGGGGTTTTCGTCTTCACTTTGCTCCATGGGAATGAATTCGTAGAAGATCCCATAATCCAACATGAGCAACATTTCACCGTACTCGTCTGTGTCTTGTATTCCAAAAAATCCTTCTGAAGCATTGTAGGTTTCCAAATATTTCATGGAACTGGAAGGAATGAATTTTTCAAAGAGATCCCGGTATGGGGTGAAGGACACAGCACCATGGAAAAAGACTTCCAGATTGGGCCAAACCTCTAGGAGATTGGACGCTTTTTTATATTCGAGAATTTTCTCGAATATAACAACAAACCAAGTTGGTACACCCGACAAGTTGGTCACGTTTTGATTGCTTGTGGCCTTGACCATTTTGTCAATCTTTGACTCCCACTCATCCATCAAGGCGATATCAAGGCTTGGTGTTCTGGCTATTTCCGCCCACCAGGGGAGGTTCTGAAGGAGGACTGCTGATACATCACCATAATAAGTTTTGGCATTGGGATCCTTGGGATTTGGATGATGCGTGCCTCCGATTACCAGTCCTTTCCCATCAAACATTTGAGCATTGGGGTTGTTATTGTAATATATCGAAAGCATGTCTTTACCTCCTTTGTAATGGCAATCATCGAGTGCTTCTTGAGAAACAGGGATGTATTTGCTACGGTCGTTGGTCGTGCCTGAGGATTTGGCAAACCATTTTATTTCTGAAGGCCAGAGGACATTTTGCTCCCCTTTGATTAGTCGCTCTATTTGCGGATACAGTTGCTCATAAGAAACGACGGGTACATTCTTTTTGAAATCCTCATAGTTATTGATAGATGAAAACCCATACATTTTGCCGTAATCTGTGCCTTTAGATGTGTCAACTAAGGTAACCAACCACTCATGCTGTACATCGTGAGGATATTTTTTAAATAGCTCAATTTGATGAATCCGCTTCTTCATTACCCAGGAAAGTATAGAGTTGAAGAGCGCCATGACTAGATTTTTCTTTTGAGCTCGAAGTGTTTGCCTAGATAGACGCGTCGTACCTGCTCATCATTTGCTAAGTCCTCAGCAGTTCCTTCTTTAAGAAGATTGCCCTCGAACATCAAATAAGCTCGATCAGTGATCGAAAGGGTCTCATTCACGTTGTGATCCGTGATCAAAATCCCAATATTTTTCTTTTTGAGCTTAGCTACAATTCCCTGAATTTCTTCAACAGCTATTGGATCTACTCCGGCGAATGGTTCATCCAACAAAATAAAGTTAGGACTCACAGCTAGTGCTCTTGCAATCTCTGTTCTTCTTCGTTCGCCTCCAGAAAGGACCGTACCAAGATTCTTTCTAACATGCGTCAAACTAAATTCTTCAAGGAGCGATTCAGCTTTTTCTTTTTGCTCACTTTTAGAAAGCTTTGTCATTTCCAATACGGATAGGATATTGTCCTCTACTGATAATTGTCGAAAGACTGATGCTTCCTGAGCCAGATATCCGATTCCTTTTTGTGCTCGTTTATACATGGCAAGGGGAGTGATGTTTTCGTCATCAAGAAAAATCTCACCGTCATTAGGTTTGATCAACCCCACTATCATGTAAAAGGTAGTTGTTTTCCCAGCACCATTTGGCCCAAGTAATCCCACGATCTCACCTTGGTTCACTTCTACGGAGATATTATTGACCACTGTACGCCTACCATATTTCTTTATTAATGACTCTGCACGTAGCTTCATTCTGCAAGTTTAATATCCTTCACGTTGAGTTGCAGAGTTTTATTTCCCTGAAACACATTTTCTTCGATGTAATATGCGAGTTGAAATGGTTTAGCTGGTTCGAGCTTCTTGACCCAATCACCAAAACCAAAGGCGATGGCATCAAAATTTTCGACATGACCCTCTTGATAAACCATCAATTTTAGGTGCACATCTTTGATCAGGCGAGGTAAGTTTTTCACGTATACGTTCTCACTCCAAAATAAAGGTTGAAGATTTTGAGGCCCAAATGGAGCCATTTGATTTAAGATGTTTATGGTCTTAAAATTTATAAAGTCAAAATTCACTTTTTGATCTATGTGAAGTTTTGGGATTAGTTGATCAGAAGTAATTGTTTCACTCACAACCCGTTCGAATTCATTTCTGAAAACTTCCACATTTTCAAGGGGCAAACTCAAACCTGCGGCATGAGTGTGGCCCCCGAATTGTTCCAATAAATGGCTGCATTTACCAATAGCCTCATGCACATCAAATCCATTAACTGAACGAGCTGATCCGGTAGCCTTACCCTCAGATTCGGTTAAGATAATTGTGGGACGATAGTAGTGTTCGATACACCTCGAGGCTACAATGCCCACCACTCCTTTGTGCCAATCATTCTTAAACAGGACGCTACTTTTAGTGGTTGGAAAATCTTTTTCAATCATTTCCAAAGCTTCGGCTGTGATGGAAATGTCAAAATCTTTTCGCGCCGAATTTCGCTCATTTAGGATTTTAGATAATTCTGTTAGGTCATCCTCTGATTTACTGATCAGCAAATTCACAGACTCTTTGGCATGAGTAAGCCTTCCTGTAGCATTGATTCTTGGCCCAAGATAAAAAACCACATCAGAGATGGACATGTCTTTCTTCATCCCACTCACATCTCTCAGGCTTTTCAGACCCATAGAAGGATCCCTGTTCAATTTTTTAAGGCCATAATATGCGAGCACACGATTTTCCTCAACAATTGGGACTATATCTGATCCAATACTCACCACTACCAAATCTAGATAGTTGAATATTCGCTCCAATGGGATTGTATTTTGCTGACAAAATCCCTGAAGCAATTTAAATCCAACGCCGCATCCGCTCAGTTCCTTGAAAGGGTAATTGCAGCCGGGTTGCTTTGGATCGAGTACCGCTGTTGCCTTTGGCACTATGTCACCAGCAAGATGGTGATCACAAATGATCATGTCCAGATTCAGTGAATTAGCCAGCTCGACCTTATCAACTGCTCTAATGCCACAGTCCAAGGCGATCATTAGTGAAAAGCCATTGTCGGCTGCCCAAGTCACTCCTTTTTCAGAAATACCATATCCTTCTGAATATCTGTCTGGGATATAGAATTCAACATGATCGGAAAATTCCTTGAGGAAACTATAGACCATAGCCACTGAGGTGGTACCGTCCACATCATAGTCACCGTAAACAACCATTTTCTCATTATTAAAGACCGCATCGCAAAGGCGATTCACGGCGTGATCCATGTTCATCATTAAAAATGGATCATGAAGCAGGTTTAAGGAGGGGCGAAAAAAAATCTTGGCTTCTTCGAAGGTACTGACTCCTCGCTGTACAAGGATGGAGGTTAGTTCTTGTGCAATATTGAGTTCCTTGGCCAACCCTTCGACAAGGGTATTATCAGCTTTGTTGTTCAGAATCCACTTTTTCTCCATTCGGATAAAAATAGGGGTTATTTACAACGGATAGACATTTTTGATCTAAAAATGAGCAAACAAAATCCTATCTTCGTTTTTTTTGACTCCCTTATGAAAATTGACCTTCAAGAAATATGGAATTTTATTGAGCTGCTTGGCGCTGGTGAACGTGGCTGGGAGTTTTCGCTTGAAGCGGGGATTTATCAGGTAAAGGGAATTAAGTCTGAGACTTTAACCCTTCTGGAAAAGGACGAGGGATACGATACTGAGCTACTGCCTTCTCTCTTCACTTTTAGGGAGATTTTGTGGCAGCCAGATGTTTTCACAGAAGCACAAATGAGTATTTCTCCACTGCGGGTTTTAAAGGCATTTTGTGATGAAAGCATGGAGGCCATGGATGAAACCAATGAGGTTCAGAATATTTATTTGAAACTGCTTGAGGGGATGGCCACTTGCTGTGAAAAAGCGGAGGTTGAAATCACCGAAGGAAAAGGAAAGGTGACCGATGTTCTTGGTCATTTAAGGACGTGCACTTTTCCTATTATTAAGTTTTTCATCTATCATCCAATGAATCGGCTGGATTATCGTCAAGATGCTATGAATCGACTCAACTACGCGGTTAAAATTATGCTTACTCAGTTCTATGGGCAATACTCTGAATTGACTGAGCCTCACTGGATTGTAGGACAATCCAAACCTGAGAGAGTAAAAAAGACAGATGACGAAAAATAGGGAACGAGCGGATTTTTTTCTTCGTCAACTAGGAAAGGGTTTTCTTTTTCTAATAGTAATTATTGGGGGTTACATACTAGTATCAAGGTTATTTGGGTTCGATCTTAAAGAAATCATGGGCCCTCTTTATGAACGGCCAATAATCATTTATACGATCTTTTGGGTGTCAGAGGTGGTGTTTGGAATTATCCCACCTGAATTTTTCATGATTTGGTCTCAAAGACATGGGGACTTGTCACTTTTCGTAAACAATGTGACCATGTTAATGGTCATTTCCTATGTAGCTGGAGTAGTAGGCTACTGGTTTGGAGCATACTTGAATGGAACGAGAGCTTATACTTTTCTAAAGAAGAAGATATTCGGAAAATTTGAGGAGCATTTTCATCATTATGGAGGATTCCTGGTCATTGTGGCGGCTGTTACGCCTATTCCATTTTCTGGTATTTGTATGTTGGTAGGCTCGGTTCGTTATCCATTCACGAAATTTCTTCTTTTCGCTATGGCTAGATTCGTGAGGTTCACAGTTTATGCGGCAATTATTTGGCAGACTCAGGTCGCGTAGTTTTGTAGTGATATGAAAGGTATTCTTCTCGTAAATCTTGGTACTCCAGATTCAACATCTGTTAAAGACGTAAGGAAATACTTGAGGGAATTTTTAATGGACAAACGAGTGATTGACATTTTTGCGCTTGGTCGCTGGATGTTGGTCAACTTAATTATTTCCCCCTTTAGGGCGCCAAAATCTGCCAAGGAATACGAAAAACTTTTTGATGATCGGGGGTCACCTTTAAAGTATTATGGTGCTTCGATAGCGGAAAAGTTACAGACCAGACTTGGAAATGAATTTAAGGTAGCTTTGGGTATGCGTTATCAAAGCCCATCGTTGGTTGATGCTCTCGACCAACTTAAGGATTGCGAGAGCATTCATGTAATTCCACTCTTTCCACAATATGCCTCCGCTACTACGGGTTCGGTGCATGACAAGGTGATGGAACTTGTAAAGACCTGGCAAGTGATTCCAGAGCTGACTTTTACTTCCAAGTTTTTTGAACAAGAATTGTACTTGGAGACCATTGAAGGTCAGGCAAAGAAGCTAATGAAGGAGGATAAGTATGATCATTTTGTTTTTAGTTATCATGGAATCCCAGAGCGACAAGTGATTAAAAGTTCCGTTGACAATCATTGTGAATTTGGAAAGTGCTGCGAGGAGTATGGAGAGAATAATCAATATTGCTACCGAGCTCAGTGCTTTGAAAGCAGCCGATTAATTGCTGAACGGTTAGAAATAAAGGATGATCAGTACACTATCACTTTTCAATCCAGACTAGGCAAGACTCCATGGATCAGGCCATATACCGATGATGTTCTGAAGACCTTACCGGCTAAAGGAATCAAGAAAGTACTGGCATTTTCTCCAGCTTTTGTTTCTGATTGTCTGGAGACAACTGTGGAGGTAGGCGAATTATTTAGAGATCTTTTTTTGGATGCAGGTGGAGAAAAATGGACACTTGTTCCAAGTCTGAATGAGGAAGATAAGTGGGTGGAGTGTTTGGCTGAAATTGTAATTCCAACCTGATCGGCTTCAGCCTTAATTTAGAAAAGGAATCCTTTGTACTTATTGCAGGGGTTATAGAATTCGAATAGCCCTCCAATATTGAGCAACTCCATTACATAGATATTTCCGCCACTAAAAATCTCATCAGTCAGTTGGTCAAGGCCAGCTAATTCTTCAGCAGTTGGGTTGTCAACGGTTATAAGGTCTTTACCATTAAAAGAAAGTTGTAAATAATTGCCATTTTGAATGACATCAAATCCCCGAAGAAAAAAATCGACATTGTTAAATTCATCAACTGTCACAAACCCAACAGCATTGAGTAGACTATCTTGGTCTATTTCAAAATTATAATACCATTGAAAGGCAACTACATTCTGGAACACAGCCTCAATTTGATCTGAGATAGAATTATCATCCTGATCGTAGATAAAAAAGTGAGTTACACCATAAAGATCGTCTGGATCGGGTTGAAAACCATTGTACGATTGAAATGGTGAACTGGTAGCTGTGAAATTCCCAAAACTTGCATTTCCAGCAATATTCACAATGGTCTCTTGTTGCCCTGTACAAAAGCTATCTGTCGTCTCCGAAAAATTACCGATTGGGATTTGGGTAACTTCATATTCAATGCCACCAAATGAAATAGTTTGAGATTGATCTAGCACTATACTTTCGTTCTGTAAACTGAAAGATGTTGTTTTATTCAAATTAGCAATTTTGCTAGTTGAGATGATTTCATTCATATCTTGCCCTTCGGCTATTCCTAGCAATTTTATAATTCTTTTTTCAAGATCGAGTGCTACTGATATTGTATGATTTGTGGATGGGATGTGAAAATTAAAATTCCCCATCCCCCCGATACCTGCTAATTCATCTCCACTAAAAATCCCTTGTCGCAAAATATCTATTGCTTCAGTTGAAATAAGATCGCTATCGTTTGCACCTGAAGGTTCAAAAACAAGAGTTGTGATGTCTGACGCATCGGTCTTGCTTGTAAATATTAAATCCTCATTATCTTCTTTAACGAAAATAAATTCAAATTCTCCACCGAAGGTATTTTGCTCAAGTTCGAATAGGTAATGAAATACACCATACGTTTCCATTATGAGTTCTAATCCCTGAAAGCTGTCAATTCGGTATGATATGGTATGATCGATAAATTCACCATCATTAGCAGATACATCCGATTGAATCTGGACAGTACCATTTTCATTAAAAGTCATTAAAATCAAAAAAGCGCCTGTTTCATTTGTTGGTCGATAGGACAATGTCCAGCCGTTCGTTGGCTCTGTTAAGACATCTTTGAGATTATCAACTGCTTCTGAAGTTCTTTCCTCCACAGTAGGCAACTTCGCACCTTCGTCTTGAGAGCACCCCAAAAATAACGTGACGAGCAATGCCGATATAGTCCAATAATTTTTCATAACCTGCTTTGTACGGCTTCACGTAAGTCCTCCAGGCTTACACCTGTTACCTTCTCGTAATGATCACTAATTGCAGAAATTTTGTCCGCTAGCCTCAGCCTTCCTTCATTCCTGCTTACACAATCATCCGTAACACAATCTGTTTCTAGGTCAATAAAATTGGCATCAAAGTCAGGGTCAAAAAGGAAAAACGATACACACTCAGCGAAATCTTCATTCGGAGAGCTTGTTGAATACGGAGAAACGAACCCTCTTTTAAGTGCCTCTTCATCTGTCAACACAAACCATGAGCCCGGGCCTGTATATCCTGCCGCAGCTATGGTTTCGAATGCATTCGGTAATTTGTATCGTTGATGAACAGTGTGAGCAAATTCATGGTACAATATGTTAAGCTGTCTGGATCTCCATTCCTCGTTTGTCAGGTCAATTGAATTGACGTCTACAAACGTTATCTGAGCACCAGCATCAGCCGTACCCAATATTAGATTACCATTGGCATCATAAATAATTCCTCCTAGAAAAACGATTTCTGCTGGCACGTGATCTCTAAAAAATTGTTCTCCATTTGTAACATCCATGTACGGGCCAATCCAAAAGTCCTCAATAAAATCCAACATGGGCATGACATTCTCCACTCTGACAGGAGCTACTGATTGGCCTGGATTGAGATACTTATCATTAAATCGGTACCGGATAGCCATTCCATATTCCTCAACAAAATTCTCGTTAATATAGATATCCAAATCGGTATCTAAATTTGAATCTACCTCTTTAACTGGGACATTCAACTCTTCCGTTGGATAGCACGAGATGAGAAGGATCAAGCAAAGTGCTGTTACTTTATTCCAATATGAAAAACCAGGATGCTGTGTGTCTTTTTTCATATCATTATCTTGGATTTGGTTCTAATCCTCCAACATCTTGAGCAGATTGAGGGATTTGTAATACCTTTCTTAAATCATCGGATTCTAACCTTATAAGAGATCCATCGGCTAGGTCGTGGACTACTTCCAGTTCGTATCGTTTAATGTCGAACCACCGCATACCTTGCATGATGAATTCTTTTCTTCTTGCCAAGAATATAATATAGGAAAGGACATTGTTTTGATCATTGGTGCTATTATAAAAATCCTGAAGAACACTCAATGTCAACACCGGCGTTCCTCCGCTAAACCTATTGTCACTCAGTACTTGCAAGTCGGCAATGGCCTCATCCAAATTGCCTTGCCACGCATTAGCTTCAGCTCTATTTAGCAATACTTCCTCCCCTGTAAAAGCCATATGGATGTAGTATGGGAAACCTACGTTTGAATTTATACTACTACGCTCGAATAATCCCTCGTAACGCACAGGATAAACGCTATTAAAACCTTTAACAAAGGCAGGGTTTTCTCTTTCGTCTGTAAGTCCCCCGAAAACAGAGGCTCCAAAAAGCGAGCTATAGAAATCCGATTCGGGCCCGTACGCAAAATCCGTTCGTTGAACAAGAGAGATTTTTCGCATAAGAAGTAGGTTGGCGGCTTGATCAGCAGATGAATATAACCTGGGGTATTCAGTTGTTGATGAGCTTGCTATTTGAAAATCTTGCCCAGTTAGATCTCTGACAAACGCGCCAGGGTTTGATCCTAGTAGTTCATCACTATGTTGAATGCATCTAATATAGTCACCTTTGAATAGATAAAACCTTGAAGCGAATGCCAGCGCGGCATTTTTATTAAAGTGATACTTTCCTGAATTCTCATAGAAACTATCGTCGATCAAATGGAGCCCGTCAGTCAGATCATCTTCTATTTTGTCATAAACTCTTTTGACCGACTCCCTTTCATATTGTGCAAGAAATGTTGTCTCTGGGGTAATTATATAAGGCACTCCGTCATCGCTTCCTGCACTTATATGCTGACCGAATAGATTCACAAGCATAAAATGACCGTATGCACGGATCAGAAGTGCCTCACCTTCAATAGCCTTTTTCCTTGACTCTTCTTCTTTAGAAACTTCCAATTCATCCAGTATCATCAGGACTTCATTAGCATGAGCAATGGCGTTGTATGTTTCGAACCAATAAAAATCAGGAGTATCTTGATCAGTTGGTCCTGAGGTGACCTCCTCCCAAGCATACAGTTGCTGGTGGCTCAATCTTTTCGTTGTGCCAATTGTAAACCGGACATCATCAGTCATCCAATCTGTGAAATTCGGACTTGCAATAGAATACGCATTGACTAACAGTTGTGCTGCTTTATCCAAATCGTCCAGAGCTACTCGATTGTCTGGATTCTCATCCAGAAAGTCTTTGCAAGAACTTAGTCCAACCAGTGCAGTAAGTATTGTCAGATTTAATAAAGTATAGTTTTTTATTCCAGCCATATTAGAATCCTACGTTTAGTGAAAAAGTGATCACCTTAGGTTGAGGTAAGGAGACTCCACCCGAGCTGAAAAATTCTGGATCCTGACCCCTTAATTTTTCTCTGTCTGAATATAATAATGTCAAATTTTGACCCTCAATGGCAACACTGCCTCTTGCAAATCCAAGTCGGCGGATAATGGAGTTTGGAACTTCATAGCTAAGGCGAACGGTTTTCAACCGGACATAATCTCCATCAGCTACTCGTTCTGTGCTCTTATTAAATAAACGATAGGCAAGTACCACATCGCTATCAGATAGTGTCACATTCCTATCTACTATAGTCGGGATATTTGTGAGGTCTTCGTCACCTGGCACTGCCCAGCGATCAACAAGCTCACCAGGTAATGCGTCGAAATCACTATAGCTTTCGAAAAACGCATCATTCAATCTGATTTTATATCCAAGTTTATAAGATAGCAAGACACTTAAACTAAGACTTTTGTAAGAAAATGTGTTTGTGAAACCACCAGAGGCCCTCGGTTCTGTTGAACCCTCAAAAACTAACGCATCCTCAATACTTCCACGATCCTGAAGGTCAAATTGCAATACAGTCTCGCCATTGCCATTTTTAAAAGTTGGAACTCCTTCGCTATTAAGTCCTACAAATTTTGTTGAATATAAGGCACGTCTAGGTCGACCTAGAACTGCAACGCCATTTTGGCCAATAGCATCAACCAGTCGAGGGCCAAAATCCAGATTCGTAATTCTATCTTTACTATAACCCATATTTAGGTTGGATTGCCAGATTATATCGCCCTGCTGATAGTTAATTGAATTGATTGTAAATTCAAAACCGTGAATTTTCATATCAGCAAAATTCCCAACCTTTAGTCCTTGTCCACCGATACCACTAGTTTGAATCACGCCAATCAAATCCGAAGATTTCCGGATGTAATAGTCAGCACTGACCCCAACCTTCGTTTCAAATAGAGAAAAATCCATCCCCACATTAAACTCGTTGAGTTTTTCCCAAGTCAAATCTGTGTTCGTCAAATCTTGAATATACAAGTATGGCTCAACATCAGTTGGACGGATCGTCACATCTGATTGAAGGTTAAGCAGTGCACTGGCTTCTGGAGGTAGATTCCCAGAAACGCCATAGGTAGCCCGAAATCTCAAATCAGAAATCAAAGGGATTGTCTCCATAAATGATTCGTTGTATGCATTCCAAGCACCACTTACATTGTAGGTTGGAAGAAATCTCGCTTGGGTACTTCGACCAAGTTGATTTGATCCATCATAGCGAAAGGTGAAATTGGCTACATACTTTGATTTGTATGCATATCCACCATTAATGAACCATCCAATGAACCGATCTTTTTGTTCATTGAGGCTGAAAATATCAATGTTTTGAAGGTTGAAAAATTCAATAATATTAGGGTCAGTCACAACGACTCCCCCACTTTCGTAAATTACTCCAAGGCCTGTGGTGCTCGATTCAGATCGATTTGTAAGTCTAAGTTCTTGTCCCGCGAGTGCACTCACCTCATGGATGCCATATGTTTTTGACCAATCAGCACTTACTCTACTGAAAAAATTAATTAAATCGCTCCGGTCTAGATAATTGAATCCACCCTGTGGCAGCACCACTACGGGATTTAGTCCGGGATTGTCAGGATCTCGGTATAGGAGATTATTTGCATCCTGAATAAACTGTGTGCCATTGGCACGGAAGGCTTCTGCTTGATTGGAGTTTTTGGTGATAACGTGATCCCGTTCTGTATTTGCGTATCGAATTTGTAAGACTCCTTTCAGGGATAATTCATCATTTGGATTTACTTCAAAATCTGTTTGAGCGGAGACATCAACCACTCGAATATCAATAAAATTGTTATCCAGCTCCTGGAATATGTTGAAAGGCGCATAATTTCTTCTAAAAAATTCGAGATTCCCATCCTCATCACGCGCCCTTATAGATCTGGCTGTGTTCAGACTATAGCTGTATGGGTTGATATCAAAATCTCGATTGAATTGACCCGTGATTGGATCTAATTCTCGATTCCTTGTCCCAGGTGCTCTCTGATCTCGATAACTTGTACTTAACTTCAAACCAAAGGTGAATAGATCAGAAATGAAATAAGTATTTCGAACAGTTCCCGTGAGCCGACTAACCTTATCTGCAAGTGTTTGACCCGCATCACCTAAGTAGCTTATTGAGTAGTAGCTATTGCTCTTGTCACTACCAGAAGTAAAACTTATCGAGTGCTGCTGCTGAAGTCCGAAATCTCTAAACAACTCATCGAACCAATCTGTATTTGCATTTTCATATTGATTTAGAAATTCTTCATTCAAGGTTCCTCCAGTTCCCCAGTCGAGTTGGTGATTAGCGATAAGCGTGTACATTTTGCCTAATGCCCCATAATTTTTCGCACGAACTGAAGAACTAATATCCACGATCCCTTTGTCGGATAATTCTCTATACACGGAGAGTTCTTCAGCAGAATTCAATAAATCAAATTGATTGTAAGTAGGTCTCAATTTTACTGAAAAGTTGGCGGAGTAGTTGATTCTCAGTTGCCCACTTTTACCTCTCTTGGTTGTAATAACTATCACCCCATTTGCTGCTCTGGCACCATAAATAGCAGTCGCAGAAGCATCTTTTAGAATTTGAAATGACTCAATATCGCTGGGATTGAGGTTGGCGATGGACGAGCTAATGAGCGTGTTGGCATTTCCTGAGATAAGGTCATCTGTATTTACATTGGAAAGGTCTTCCAGTATTACACCATCAACAACGAATAGAGGTTGGTTATTACCATTTATAGATGCATTACCACGGATTCTTATTTTTGCCGATGTGCCAAAAGTACCGGAAACATTGTCAACATTGACACCTGCAACCTGACCCTCCAGAACTCGACTCGCATCCACCATACCTTGGGGGCGAATGTCATCCATAGTTAGACTTTCAGAAGCTCCAGTAAATAGTTTTCTTTCAACTTCTTGAAATCCAGTTATAATGACTTCCTCTGTTACAAGAATGTCTTCTTCCAGTTGAACGGTTATGGTGCTTTGATTCGAGTAGGTTATCTGATGAGTCTTCATGCCCACCATTTGAAAGGTCAGTCGATCTCCAGTGGTTGCGGAAATGGAAAAATTCCCATCAATATCAGTAATGATTCCTTTTTTGGTGTTCTCATTATATACGGTAACCCCAATTAAGACTTCACCTTTGTCATCAGAAACCTTTCCCTTTATTAAGGATTGAGAAAAAACGGATGAAGCACACAATAAAATAAACGCAACAACGATGCTTCTCATATTCCCTTTACAGTGGATTTATTGACGCTCGAAAATAAAAACAAGGTCAAAGAGAACATCCTGTAATAAAACATTACTGACGGAATCTATCTGATCATCCGTCAAAGTATCCAGATAATCCAGATAGGTTTGAGAGACCGTATCAAAATAGATATCAGGAATAAAGGCATTCTGAGTTTCGAAACTGAGCCACAGGTCATCATCTTCATTTATTTCTACATTCCATTCACTTTCTCCAACATCGTCAGAATCAAGAATAAGTACATCATCTTCTAATACCCATGTTCCTGCATCATCAATATCAGGGCCTGCCACACCAATTTCTCTGATAAATTCTCCATTTTTATCGAGAGTCAACAGATAATCTTCGTAAAAAGTATTTCCAAATGACAGATCACTTAATCCTAAAGGTAGTTCTTCAAGAGATTCAAACCCTGCGGGAAAATTGATAAATTGATAACCATCCAATTCCCAAACTCCAATTTCGTGAGAGAGCGTAGCACCATCATCATCACTACCACAAGAAGAAAGAAATAAGGTTAGAGCTAAGCAGGCTGGTAAAAAATTCTTCATAATTTTTCGTTTTAATTTTCTGTTATGCAAATAACAGAGATTTGTATGTAGAGTATGAGCAACTATAAAGTAAGAATCCCTTATTGCAAATTGTAAAAAAAATTCGTACCTACTCAGCAGAGCCTAAGTCGAGCTAAGAATTATACAAGTCGGCATAAAAACATATCAGAAAAGGCATCAATTTCAAAATGAATCACATTCAAATAACTACGATTCAAGGCATATAAGGGTGGTTTGATGGCTAATATCTCAAAATCAGAAAAAGTAAAGGATTGTCAACAGTAAGTTGTGTTTAACTAATTGTGTTTTCTTAGCTGATTATCTCCAAAAGGAATGATATTGCTCAAACACTACTGGTTTTGAGCAGCAAGGACAAACAAATTAAAGAGCTAACCGCCTTGGTCAATAGTTTAGTAAAGCATGTCAAAGTGCTTGAAAGAAAGATTGAGTGGCTTGAAGAGCAACTAGCTCGCTATCAAACGCCAAAAGATAGTTCCAACAGTTCAGTGCCGCCTTCAAAGGATGAAAACCGACCGTTGAAGTCTCAAAGCTTGAGAAAGAGTAGTGGCAAGAAGTCTGGAGGGCAGCAGGGTCATAAAGGTCATACCCTAAAAATGAGAGCTACTCCTGATCGCACAATCAAGTACATGCCCCAATTTTGTACTTGTTGTGGAAATGATCTTGGTGAAAGGGAAGCCATTCTCCACCTTAGAGGCCAAGAGGTAGACCTACCTGCACCTAAGACTATAACGACTGAATATCAGGCTTACCGTAAAAGCTGCCAATGTGGTCATCATACCACAGGGCAACTCCCTGAACATCTGAAAGCACCTGTGCAGTACGGAAGTGGTGTAGAGGCGATAGTGGGCTATCTGCATACCCGTCAATACCTACCTTACCAGCGGTTGAGTGAACTACTTTCAGCATGTTTTAACCTACATCCCAGTCAGGGTAGTGTGGATAACATCATCCAAAGGCTGAGCCAGAAAGCACAAGGGGTATATGAACAAATCCGACAAGAAATCAGCCATGCCCCTGTTGTAGGAAGTGATGAAACAGGGGCAAAAGTGAATGG
>JAAEPI010000561.1 GCA_024232835.1 Cytophagales bacterium | reverse complement strand
TTAAATGAAACATGGTTGAAACCAACAATCTGTGATAATGAAATTATTAATGATAGCCATTATAAACTTTTCAGAAACGATAGATCAGCAAAAACCCACCCTCCTGACCCTAATAACCCTAATAAATTCAGAAGGAATGGAGGTGGGGTTCTTGTTGCTATTAGGTCGGATATTGAATGCTCTTCCAAAAGCATCAATATTGGATCTGGGGCTGAAATGCTTGCAATTGAGCTTACATTTCCAGACAAAACTAAATTTGTCATATTTACGTGCTATAGGGTGGGAACTCTTGGGTTTGAGAATCACAACATCGTTACCAAGGCATTGCAGTCTATCCTCAAGAAACGTAAACCTGCAAAAGTTTACATAATTGGGGACTTCAATCTTGCTGCAACCTCATGGCAGAAGAGCAGTCCAAGTAGCTCTGTTCCTATAGAGCAACAGTTTATTGACTCGTTCAACCAATTTGGATTGCAGCAAATGATAAGATGTCCTACTCACTCAGGTGGTAACACTCTTGATATTCTCCTGAGTAACTTTGATGCTAGTATTAGTGAGTTGAATGTCATGGACAAGGATGCTGTATGTAAAGCTGACCATTTCTCTATCTCCTTTAATATTAATAAGAAAATTCACAGACGAAAATTTGCGAAGAGAAAGTTTTATAATTTCAAGAAAGCCAACTGGGATAAGCTCAACCATGACCTTTCTCACACAGACTGGAGTCGACTTGACAGCTGTGATATTGATGATGGCTGGGCATATTTCAAAAGCTCTCTACTCAAGTTAGTTGATAGATACATACCTAAGGTCACTATTAAAAATGAAATGCAAGCACCATGGTTTGATTCTGAAGCACATCAAGCTTATCGCCGTAAAGAGCGCCTCCGACGTAAACTCAATAAGGCTCTTAGTTCTAATGATCCAGTTAAGGTTCTCAAATGCGACCTAAAATTCAATCTAGCCCGTACTGAATTTAAGGATATAGCTGCCCAAAAAATGAAGGATAATCTATTTGAGGAAGATAACCCAGCTTTGATAACAAAAAAGTTCTGGTCGCATGTAAAATCAAATTCAAAATCTATACGAATTCCTGAGTGCATTAACTATAAAGAGCAATTATGCTTCAATCCTTTAGAGCAGGCAAATATGTTCAATAAGTTCTTCTCTGATCAGTTCTCTGGAGCATCGAAATATGATACTCATATCGACTTTAATAATGACGACAAATTCGATATATTGATTTTGACCATCGAAATGTACGTAAACTTCTC
>JAAEPI010000560.1 GCA_024232835.1 Cytophagales bacterium | reverse complement strand
GATGGCCAGTTTATAGAGAAGGGGAGGGGATGATCTGATGACCTGGAGCCTGGATGATGGTGGGGAAATAGGATGGCAGGTCAGTCCGTAGGATAGGGTTCCTGTATTAGTAGTTTCAAGAATGCTATTTTGCTGGAAACTTCGATATCAAAAATTATAAAGAAATTCATAGATGTTTTCAGAGCCTTAAAAATCAAAATATAGCCTTCCCAAACCAATGTTAGCTTGTTTACCATCAATCCTGAAATTTTTGAACCTTCCAGGTTCTAAGTACTTGAGGCCCAATTTGGGCATCACCTGACACCGATATTCAGCAAAGTACAAAATTTTAGTTTCTAAAGTAAGCTTCTAGTGGTCTCAGAACCTCAAAAAATCGAATTAACACCCTACCCAAACCCGTGTTTCCAAAAAATCCCGAAGTTCTAGTACCTCTCTGAGCCTCAATAATTCTGGTCCATATTTGGCGCGTATTGGGCCTCGATGGGCAGCAATGGACCCTGCATGGGATATCTTTGCTTAGGAAGGTCCTAGAATTTCGGGATTGGTGGCAAACATAGGTTTAGGTAGGGTGCTACT
>JAAEPI010000559.1 GCA_024232835.1 Cytophagales bacterium | reverse complement strand
GGTTAGCAAATGAATGAAACATTAAAAACCCATGGGCATAGAACATCAAAACAGAGGTTGCAACGGGTCAATGAATTGTTGGATGATGTAGGGATCCATAATAAAAAACAAATCCTGAAAAGTTACCCACATCAGTTGACTCCCGGTATTTTGCAAAGAATCATGATTGCAGCAGCCATATCATGTGATCCTCTATTATTGATTGCTGATGAGCCCACAACATCACTTGATTTGTCTGATCAAATACAGATCATGGATATGCTGTCACAATTGGTTGATGACCGAAATATGTCATTGATCCTGATCTCTCATGATTTCAATCTGCTCAGTGAGAAAACTGACCAGTTAACCCTGATGTATTGTGGTCAAGTCATTGAATCAGGACCTACAAAAGAATTGATTAATTCGCCTAAACACCCCTATACAGAAGCTTTATTAGCGAGTGTTCCTTCCCGGTGGGATGTTGAACATAAACAACCGGTACCTACATTGAAAGGGAGTACACCTTCATTATTTCATTTACCAGTAGGTTGTTATCTTGGCCCAAGATGCCCAAATGCATCAGCAAAATGTGTAAAACCTCCACCATTAACTCGCTCTACAATTCACCATGTTCGCTGCCATTTTCCCATTGATAGTGATGAAAAAATAATCAGACCTTCGGTAACCGCATCATGAATAAAATTCATACCATCGCTGGCTCAGAAATCAGTAAAAGTTTTACTGTGAAAGAAGGTGTTTTTGGCAAGAAAGAATTATTTCATTCTCTTGAAAATATTTCATTTAACCTCAGTGGAGGAGAAACCCTTGGTATACTGGGAGAGTCCGG
>JAAEPI010000558.1 GCA_024232835.1 Cytophagales bacterium | reverse complement strand
TGAAGGCGCATATTTCTAGAATTTCTGCAAAAGAGATCCCCAAAGTGAATTCATCCCCAAGTGCGAGTTCGGAAAATAATAAACCTAGCACTTCTATGAATATTTTCACTGCTGCTCCCCATCTTTTGTCCGAGGTGTATACACCATGGGTCCCCGAGGATGAAGTCATGCCCCTTCAATGTGTTGCTGTCCCCACGCTCAAGGTCAATGTTGAAGGGAAAATTTTCAAATGTATTATTGATACTGGCGCAGGTCCATCTCTAGTAGTGTCCGAGAATTTGGGTCGCGAAATACTGTTTAGGAAATATAAGACTAAAGATGAAGTCGACAATGCTATTAAAAGAACAGATACCTCCACATCTATTTCTGATTGCCAAGGCAAAGAAGTCAAGATAATTGGTCAAGCGATCGTGAGATTGAAGCAAGGCAGTGTAACAAGTAATACCCCAATGTTGTTATTGCAAGGTGATCAGAAAAATATGGAGCCTTTGATCGGCATGTACGGTTTAAAG
>JAAEPI010000557.1 GCA_024232835.1 Cytophagales bacterium | reverse complement strand
TGCAAACTTTTTTAATATCCGTGCAAGTTTCAATTCTTTCTTCGCATTCAATAACTCCTGTACCAACAGAGAACATTGAGTAAAATATACTCTCTTTCCCTTCCTCAGAATTAACTCCTGGCCGATCGCTGACAAAAGATGTGTCTTTCCACTTCCGGGATTCCCAAATGATAGAATGTTTTCTTTGCGTTCAAGAAATGATCCGTCTAAAAGGCTGTTTACCACTTGAGCAACTTTTCTCGGAAGCCTTTTCATATCAAAAGAATCTAATGTTTTCTCTAAAGGCAATCGTGATTCTTTTAACAACCGATCGATCTTCTTGTGACGGCGGACTTCACACTCCCTTTCCAATAATTCGTATAAATATTCTTCATAACTAAGAGACTCACTAACTGCTCTCAATGCATGCTCTTCGTACAGACTCCTGATTGTCGGCAAATGGAGGTCTCTGAGATGATTCGTTATGTGAGGTTTTATATCAACCATAGCAGACCTCTCCTTCACTGAGCAATTCATCATACGTAGAGAGGTTAATCTCCTCTATTACCACATCGGTTATAGCCGGTATGGCATGAGCGGATATAACTATCTCCTCTACTAAGTCTGAAGAAATATCTTTCTCCAGATTAAAAAGAAACCGTAATGCGTCATCGACTCCAGCTTCAGTCTCCTTCGATGCCAGGTACAGGATTTTTAGATACTCTTTGTCTGATCTTGCAGGATTGTTCTTCTTCAAATAATCATACACCATCCTGAAACGGCTTGTAGGAAACAAGTCAGCATGGTAACGGTAATTCTCAAAAGCTCCCGGCTTTCTTACAAGCCAGTCAATTACATGACGGTATTCAATAGCATGCTTATACTCTCCTTTTAATCTCGGTATTGTTTCTATCTGTTTCTGCGCATACCATATCTCTAGAAACTCAGCATAAATCTTAACATCCACCCACTCCTTTATAAGACGACTGGGTACCGAATATATATTGTGCTGAACATGAATAGT
>JAAEPI010000556.1 GCA_024232835.1 Cytophagales bacterium | reverse complement strand
TTTTTTTAATTAGTTGATACTCAGGCATCAACAAATCTCTAAAAATAAAAATCTCATCCAAAATAACTCTTTTTGTGAAAATTGTCTGTTTTCGTAATGGGCTCATGAAAAAATTTTGTCACGTTTCGATAATTCTTCTACTTTTGCCACCGCTTTTTGGTGCTATAGCTCAGTTGGTAGAGCATCGGACTGAAAATCCGTGAGTCGGTGGTTCGAATCCACCTAGCACCACAAGCAGTAAAACCCTTGATCGTATGATTGGGGTTTTTTTGTTGGCTCGAAGATAGGGAACGAGAAGGGTTTTAGTAGTCTGAATTGTCTCTAGTGCGTCCACGCCATGATATCTGTCCGGTAGTTTGAAGTGGTTCCACTTAGTTCGTATAGGATTTCAATTGCCAAGTCTACTTTGCTTATCCTTCTCGCCGGTGGTGGTGTTATCACTGCTTCCCATACTCTACCCTTCCCATCAACTCTTCCAACCCAATTGCCAACACATCATTCTTCATGTAGAAGGAATCCTCGCCCTGATACACTACGAACTTCTCGTCAGGTTCTACATCCTTGCATGCTTCAAAAAATCCTCGTTCTAGTTTTGGGACAGATGATTTCTTTATTTCAATTGCCAAGCATTTGCCATTAGTATGTACAATAATCAAGTCAATCTCTGCTCCACCAGAACTCCGATAATAATATGTCTCGCATCCTGAAGGAAGTATTCCTAGCAAATTCGCGATCACATAACCTTCCCAACTGTGCCCAGCAATCGGGTGAGACAATAGTGCTTCTTTGTCTTGAATTTTCAACAATGAATGTAAAATGCCGCTATCACTCACATAAACCCTCGGGCTTTTGGTCAGTCGCTTGCTGGTATTCTTGTGCCAGGGCTGTAGCCTTCTTACAAGAAATAGATCGGCCAACAAATCCACATACCTTGTCACGGATTGAACACTAACAGAAAGAGCCGCTGCAATTTGAGAAGCATTGAGCTGTGTCCCTTGATTGTGTGCCAGCATCGTCCAAAGTCTTCGCATCGTGGTGGCAGGAATCCTCGGGCCAAAAAATGGAATATCACGCTCCAAATAGGAAGTGATAAAAGCTCTCCTCCACTCCAAGCTATCTTCTTCATCAACAGCGGTCAGACTATCTGGATAACCCCCTCGTATCCAATGCATGTCTATTTCCTGATTGTATTCTGTCAGCGTAATTGTAGGTAGTTCCTCATACACAATCCTGCCAGCCAAACTTTCCGATGCTTGGCGAAGTAGGTCCACGGAGGCAGAACCCAGAATCAAAAACTGACCGTTCCTTTTCCGTTGCTCTCTATTCTGATCAATCACGCTCCGCAGGACTGGGAAGATCTCTGGCTTCCGCTGAATTTCATCCAGAATAATAAGCCGATCACGGTTGTCTGTAAAATATCGAAAGGGGTTGTCCAACTTGATAAGGTCATCCGGGTTTTCCAGATCTAGATATATCGATTGTCTGTTTTTGGCTATCGTTTTAGCTAGGGTGGTTTTACCCACTTGCCGTGAACCAATGATCCCGACAGCCGAAAAACGATCAACCTGCCGTTCCAATCTTGCAACTAGCCTTCTTTTTATCATCCTTGCAAAATTGCCACAATTTGGATAAAATACAAGGTTAAACTAATATAACCTTGCATATTGTCTATCCCTTGGACAAAGTGTAAGGTTATGAGCCCATAACCTTCTCCCAAATCTCCTCCTACCAATCCTTAAGCACTGGCTTAAGCAAACAGTTTCACTGGCAATTATGGTTTTTTATTGATGTCAACTCACACAAGCTCAGCCTATCAACCTAATACTTCCATCTCAAATAATATAATCGTCCTTCATTCCCCTAGATTCGGTTCCACTTTCCCCTACCTCATTTACAAAGCTCTTATCATTTCGTTTTCCAATTACATTCAATCAAATGTTTGTATTTTTGCCATCATTTTTCAGCTAGTTAAAATCGATATGGCAGACAAGAATAAGTATTCAGAAAAGGAATTGAAGGAATTTGAGAAAATCATTTTAGGCAAACTCGAAAAAGCCCATGGTGAGCTAGACAGCCTAAAGGGGTCCCTGACCCATAAAAATGATGAGAGCACAGATTCTACTTTCGGCACAGTGAAGACCCTGGAGGATGGAGCAGACACTGCTGAAAAAGAACAACTCAATCAGCTGGCTGCTCGTCAGCAAAAATTCATTAATAACCTTGACAATGCACTCGTAAGAATTAAGAATGGCACGTATGGCATTTGCATTGAAACAGGCGAGCTGATCTCAAAAGAACGATTGAAAGCCGTTCCTCATACCCAGCATTCCATCGAAGCAAAGCTGAATAAGTGAGTTGGTGGACTATTTAGTCAACCATATTGAAGCATTAGTCTTTTGCTCGCCAAAGCCTATAACTGAGCCAGAAATTCAAAATTGTTTGAAGGAAATGTTTGATGCCGATGTTCCCGCTCGTGACATTGACAAAGGGCTTGCGGAACTCATCGAACGATATGCATCTGACAATCATTCATTCGCACTTACTAAAAGTGGGGGGGGGTATCAATTCCTGACCAAACCGGCCTACCAGGCAAGTATCGGAATTTTGCTCAAGCAACAATCTAAACGTCGTTTATCTAATTCAGCACTGGAAACACTTGCGATTATCGCTTACAAGCAACCAATTATTAAAAGCGAGCTTGAACAAATTCGTGGAGTAAACTGTGACTATGCAGTTCAAAAGTTGCTTGAAAAAGAGCTAGTAGAAATCCGAGGAAAGGCGGAGGGTGTCGGAAGACCCATACTTTATGGTACCAGCCAAAAATTTATGGACTACTTCGGCATAAATGACCTGAAGGAATTACCAAGCCCAAAGGATTTCAGCCAGGAAGAGAATACAATCGGGCTTGAAAATGGATAAGCCTAAAAGAAAACCCGCCCAGCCTCGACGAAAGTTTAAAGACGCCCCACCAAAGTCAAAAAATCAGGAGAGTCCAAATCCACGAACGCCCAATCCGAAGTATAAGCAGCCAGATGAATCAAAAATTGTCTCCAGTGACATGCGCCTTAACCGTTTTATATCCAATGCCGGTGTGTGTTCGCGCCGAGAAGCGGACGTCCTGATAGAAGATGGTAAAATCACCGTGAATGGAAAGAAGGTGGTAGAAATGGGAGTCAAGGTAAAGCCTACAGATACGGTGAAACATGAGGGCAAAATTCTGACTACTGAGAAGCTACAATATGTGTTGCTCAATAAGCCCAAAGGGTTCATCACCACTATGAAAGATGAGCGTGACAGAAAAACGGTAATGAGCCTGGTAGAAAAAGCCTGCACGGAACGCATCTATCCCGTAGGAAGGTTGGATAGGCAGACGACTGGTTTGCTACTCTTCACCAATGATGGCGATCTGGCCAAAAAACTCATGCACCCCTCACATCGGATTAAGAAAATTTATCAGATCGGTCTTGATAAATCCCTTGCACAAAAGGATTATGATGCGATAGTTGAAGGGCTCACATTGGAGGATGGACCAATAAAAGTGGATGAACTAGCCGTGCTGTCTGATGACAACATGAATCTGGGTATTGAAATACACAGCGGCAGAAATCGCATTATCCGTCGGATATTCGAACATCTGGGCTACCGAGTAGAAACGCTTGACAGAGTGATGTATGGTCGCTTGACCAAGAAAAATCTTGGTCGTGGTAAGTGGCGAAAACTCACTGATCAGGAGGTGAGTAGGGTGGGGTGAAATCCAGCCACAAGACGTCTATGATAATTAATCTGCCCCAGATGATATCCAAAATGGCCATAGAGGTGCAGTAGAAATTGCTCATTTGTCATGTCAAAGGGTATCTTATCTAACGTAGCATTGGACAGCACTTCTTCTGTCAAAATTGGCAGCACATGACCGATTACCATCTTTGTGGTTTCGATTTCAGAAAGGAGCTTTTCACGAGGGGTGTTACGAGCATTGAATTCATTCTCTCTATCTCGGACATAATCTGTATTGTCCATTATTGCGCCAATGAAATGCTGCAAGTTCCCAACAAGATGAAGTGCGAGATTCCCAGCTGAGTTTTTGATTTCACCTGATAGCTTCCAGATATCTTCTTCATTTTCATAAAGTGAAATTTCGTTTGCGAGCTTGTCAAGGTCACGCTGGTAGAGATTGTTCATTGAAATAGTCATGCAGTAAAGTTAATCGGATGGCCTTTTCCAACCATTCTCATTCCAGATGATATAACTTTCGTTAATGAAAAAATATTTATTCTCTCTGTACATTTTTATTTCTGTTCTTTCGTATGCTCAGGAAACCACCGCTTTTATTCTAGTTCGTCATGGAGAAAAAGCCTCTGACGGCACTAATAATCCTCCCCTTAATGAAGATGGGGTGAGGCGAGCCAATGATCTCCTTGATTTATTTGCATCAGCTGATATTTCGGCAATTTATTCTACGGACTATTACAGAACTCAACAAACTGTTGCTCCTTTGGCAGCAAAGAAAGACTTGGCGGTATTGAGTTATAGTTGGAATGATCCGAAGGGAATGCTAGCAACCATGCTCGAAAAATATTCTGGGGGAATCGTGGTAATCAGTGGTCATTCCAATACCACCCCATTTCTAGCCAATATCCTCCTTGGAAAGGAGACATTTGAACAATTTGATGATACCGATTATGGCAACCTTCTTATTTTGAATGTAGCCGAATTAGGAAGAGGCCAACTCCTCCACCTCAGATTTTGAATGGTTAATGACATATCGGATGATCTCGTCATGCGACAGGATTTTGTAATGTCCAAATCCTCTGGCTTGTACAAAATGTTTGTTTTCGTGAATGTCATACAATTCCCTACCCTGCTTAAACGGAATCATTTCATCGTCTTCACAATAAATAAAAAATTTCTCGATTCCATGAAGTTCCTCTATTTTGGTTCTTAGATCAAAATACTCAATCGGTTGATGATATTCCAGCTCAACTCGTCTGACAAATGCGTCATAAACTGCCTCGGTACAACCTATGTCAGAAATAACTTGTTCAAAAAAGAACTGCACATAAGGTGGCGCTGCTAGCAAAAAAAGAATCTTTGGTTGAATCTCCTTACTAATTTCACTGAGTACGATTCCTGCAGCTATGCCTCCCATGGAGTACCCAACTACCGTGTGATAAGGGCCATTTTTCACCATGTATTTCTTCAAAATATCTCGGTACTCTGGAATGGATGTATGCTTCCCCTCCGACCGACCATGCGCTCTGGCATCAACACCCTCCACGACAAATCCCATGGCTAAGTAGGCCTCAATCAGTTTCCGAAAATCGGCCATCTTGGATCTCCATCCATGCGCTAGAAGCACCTTCTGCCCCTTCGACCCCCATCTGTAAGTAACTATCCGATCTCCTTTATAACTCATTTCACCCATTTCTGCTCGTTCAATAAGCTGATTCTGATTCTCCGAAAAGGCCACTTTGCCAGGCTTAGTAAAATGGTGCCATATGATATCCGCCGTTTTTTTGGGTGAAACATACTGCAAAGACACAAGTCCTTTCTTAATTAGTTCCGTTTTCCAGCTAGTCTTTGGCGGGCGCTCTTTGGGTCTCCCCTTGTCCTCAAGTTCTACTGAAATGTATGTTACGTTTTTCATACCAATTGGTATTTTAAATTATTCACTTATTTCTTCAATCATTCTAAGAAGAATCTGCTGAGTATGTATGTAGGATCGGTTATCTCCTTCTACTCTTGATACAAGTACAGCACCCTGAATAGTGGAAAAGAAGAATGCTGTAAATTCTTCGACATCTACAATGCCTATAATTTGACATTCTTTGATACCTCTATAAATCATTTTAGCAATTGATTCCTTTATTCGAGTAATTGTTCGAATCACCTTTGATCGCAGCATTGGATAGTTATCATCCGCTTCAACAGCCGTATTGATTATGGGACAACCACCCTTTATTGGCGGATTATTTACATAATCTGAAAAATAATTAACAATAGCTTTTAGTTTCAAAGGAGCAGTTGCTTGTGCGCGTACCTGTTTGGTTAAATGTGCCAGTACCGTCTCTCCAGCAAATTCATACGCTGCAAAAGCCACTTCGTCCTTATTCTTAAAATTTCCATATATCGCCCCCTTGGTAATCCCTGTAGCATTAGTAATGTCCGTAAGCGATGTAGCATGATACCCCTTCGTATTAAAAATAGGAAGTGATTTCCTTATTATCAATTGCCTTGTGATTTTGGAATTTCTCATTTCTACACAAATATACCGATCGGTATATTACTATACAAACAATAAGCTACAAATTCTCAAAGAGCCTATTCATTCTAGGAAAAATCTAATTGTTATAAAGGCGATCCCGACTAGTCGGGATCGCCTTTTTTATTGATGCAAATCAACCGATCGGTATATTAATATGTAGGGTCTGCTGAAAAAGTTTTAGGTGCATTAGATACGAACGGGCAAAAGCGAAGATGTATAGGCATACTTCGAGCTGATGCCCATGAAGTGCCATGGCTTGATAGGGGTGATATGCCTGAGGCTAACATGAAAAATGCCGAAAGCGTATTTCAAAGCGCAAGTTAAATCAACAATTAATCTTGAAATGCAGGCACTTCAAAGCTTGAAACAACTGTCCTATTATTTGATAATCAATATGTTATGTGGTTTCAGCAAACCTAAGTAAGTTATATAGATTTTCTACACAATGCACTAGTCTAATCGTTCAGTTAAGGAAGGATTGTGAAAGCGGCTTGTTGGATTCAATGAATACAAGCTCAATCAATTCAGAAATTCCGTTTTTGGCAATTTGATCATATCCACGTATCGTATTTTATTCACTCACATATACCCGCTTCACCCTTTGGCTAATATTAGTGAGTACCTCGTATGGGATTGTCTTCGCCCATGTTGCCAATTGTGCAATCGACGGATACTCTCCAAAAATGATAGCCTCATCTCCAACGCTGACTTCCAATCCAGTGACATCTGCCATCATCATATCCATACATATATTCCCGATAGTTGGCACCAGTTGGCCATTGATTAAAACACTTGCATTTCCGTTTCCGTACACGCGAAGATATCCGTCCGCATACCCAATTGGTATGACAGCAACTTGCATAGTGTCTTTTGCCCTTCCCTTTCGAGAGTAGCCTATACTATCGCCTTTGCGTAATTTTTTAATCTGAGTAATATTGGTTTTTAGAGTTCCTACAACGGCTAGTTCAAGTGCAGGTGTGGGATCGAAACCATAAAGGCCAATACCCAACCTGACCATATCATAATGGTAATTAGGAAACCGAACTATTCCGGAGGAATTGACTGCATGTCGGATAGGCGTATAGTCGAGGGTTGCCATTATTTCCTCGCTCATTTTTTCAAACCTTGTGGCCTGATCATTAGTAAATTCATCGTCTCTCGGGCTGTCACTAGAGGAAAAATGTGTGAAAACACTTTCTACTTCCAATTTGGAATGTACATTCAATAACCCCTTTAGACCTTGTAGCTCTTCTTCAGAGAACCCCAATCGATTCATACCCGTCTCCATTTTTAAATGAATTGGTACTTGAAATTTGCTTTCGATAAACCTTTTCAAAATATCCAAACTATAAATCTCTGCCTGTAGATTATGCTGCTCGAATTTCCAAAAATCGGTTTCTTCGGGATTCATAATCATGATTGGAATATTTATTCCGTTCTGGCGCAATTCAATTGCTTCGTCCACATACGCCACACCGAGATAATCAACTCGCTCGTGCTGGAGTAAGCTCGCAATTTCTGATAGTCCCGCTCCATAAGCAAATGCTTTTACCATCACCATTATTTTGGTATTGGCTGCTAACAAATTTCGATACGCATTCAAATTATTTCTAATCGCCTCAAAATTGACCTCCAGTACAGTTCCATGCGATTGATTCTGCAGTTTTTGTGCAATTCGTTCGAATTCAAAATCGCGCGCACCTTTTAGCAAGATGGTTTCGTTCTTAAATGAAGGTAGATTTTCTAAAAAAGCTAAAGTTGATTCATAGTGTTGTGCACTGAATCTGTCGGCTATTTTTTGACCCACTGTAATCACACGTTTGACGTGTTTATCATTAAGTAATTGACCCACCCTATCATACAATTCATCTTCAGAAAGAGCGGACTGTAGAATGTCTGAAAGTATAACTGTTTTTGTCTGACCAGGACTTTGCTCATTCATAAAATCCAACGCAACTTCCAATCCCAGCAAATCATTGTTATAGCTGTCATCAATAAGGTAGCAATTGTTGAGTGCTTTCTTCAATTCCAGACGCATTGGAATAGCCCGAAACTCACAAACTCTTTGACAAATGGACTCCTTGTCAACTCCCACTTTCAAGGCGGCCGTCACGGCATGGAGTGCATTCTCCACTTGATAATGATTTGAAAAAGGCAATTCGATGTGTAGATCATGGTTATTCAGCTTTATTCCATCTGCAGTTTTGGTATACTGATAATCAGCATCTGTTCCTACAATTGACCAGGTAACTAGTCTACTACCAAACCGCTTCCTTAATATAGGTATCGCTAACAGTTGATCGGCACAACAAATGATATGCTCAGCCGAGTCAAATAGTTGAATCTTCTCCTCAATTTTCTGTTCGATGGAACCGAATCCACTACTATGTGCCTCGCCGATATTGGTGAAAATTCCTATTGTTGGTTGTATGACATTCGCAAGTCGTTTCATTTCACCAACTCTGGAGATACCTGCCTCGAACACACCTATACCATGATCTTCCATCTCCAGTACTGATATTGGCACGCCCACTTGTGAGTTGTAACTTTTCGGACTTTTAATCACCCGAAACTTACTGCTCAATAGTGTTGCCAGCCACTCCTTCACAGTAGTCTTGCCATTACTCCCAGTGATCCCAATAACTGGATAATCCCATTTTGACCTATGCGCCATTGCTATCTGCTGAAGTGCCATTATCGATGAATCAACCAGAATTGCATTATCGGGTGGTATATCCATTGATTTTTCGAGGATAAAACACCTGACACCTTTTTTGTGTACATTACTAATAAAGTCATGTCCATCATTATTAGCCCCTTTGATGGCTATGAATACCTCTGATACCCTCCCGATTATCTTTCGCGAGTCAATACTAAATTTATTGATTTGCATGTCCTCCGTTTGAAGAAGTAGCTCACCACCAGTGATATCAATTAGCTCAGAAAATAGCATCGGCCTAAATTACCCAATCGAATCTTCATTAGTATTGCTATAAATAAATCTTCATCATGAACATGCGAAAATATTTCCTGGGACTTATATTCTTGTTTTTGACACTTGCTACCTCTGCTCAACTCGATAAAACAGAAAAGAAACTTGTCAAATGGATCGATGAAAATAATGACCAGGCAGTTGATTTGCTAAAGAACCTGATAAATATCAATAGTGGGACAATGAATTTTGAAGGCGTACGCAAAGTTGGTGACGTGCTCTCAGCAAAATTCGAAGCAATAGGTATGGAGACGGAGTGGCTTCCGGTTAAGGAATTCAACAGAGCCGGACATTTGATAGCCCGAACCAAAGGTGGAAGAGGAAAGAAAATACTGATGATTGGCCATCTGGATACCGTATTTCCAAAAGACAGCCCCAATCAAGAATGGATACAGGTTGATGAAAATATCGTGAAAGGCCCTGGCATTGCTGACATGAAGGGCGGTGACGTAATCATCCTTCAATCTCTTACCGCTTTGCATGAGGCTGGTTTATTAAAAGACATGGACATCTGGGTGGTCATGACCGGAGATGAAGAAAAGAGTGGCCGCCCATTGAGCAAATCCAAAGCCGTATTAATAGAAGCCGCAAAATGGGCAGATATAGCACTGGGTTTTGAAAATGGAGATGGCAACCCTGCGACGGTGAATGTCGCCCGACGAAGTTCATCGGGATGGACATTGTCCGTAACTGGTGTTGCTTCGCATTCCTCACAGATTTTCAAATCTGATATTGGAGCGGGGGCTATTTATGAAGCCTCTCGAATTTTGTTTCAGTTTTATCAGGAGCTCTCTGGAGTAGAGTTTCTAACTTTCAATCCAGGCGTGTTTGTGGGAGGCACCAATGTGATCTACGATAAATCAGAAAATACAGGCACCTCATTTGGAAAAAACAACGTAGTGTCAAAAGAAGTGACCGTCGCGGGTGATATCCGGTGCATATCTCGTGAACAGCTAGAGGATGCACAGAAAAAAATGAAGGAGATAGTGGCGCGGCATCTACCCCAAACGGATGCGAAGATTGAATTTGGAGACGGCTACCCTCCCTTTGCTCCTGCTGATGGCAATTATAAACTACTTGAAATCTATAGTCAGGTGAGTCAGAACCTGGGGTTTGGTAAAGTGGGGGCAGTGAATCCCGCAGATGCCGGAGCAGCAGATATTTCATTCACTTCGTCATATATCGAAATGGGCATTGATGGCATGGGATTGTCAGGAGAGAATGATCATACTATTAGAGAGCTTGGTTTTTTGGATGCTTTGCCTAAGCAAACTAAAAGAAGTGCCGTGTTGATTTATCGTCTGTGGGAAGGTGAAAAAACTACTGGTGAAAAGTAAGCAAGGCATATCAGTGGTTAATGACTTCTACCTGATTCTTGACTCATTTAACAATACGGGCACTTGGCCTCCTCTTGACCCTAATACCAACAGAAGGTAGTGTGAAAAGCTCAGTGGTACTACCATAAAAGGTCTGTCCATTGTAAACATGTTTACCTTTTGATCTATACGGCCCCATGGCAAATAGTTCAGGATAAAAGACATACTTCCTGGAAAAGAAAGTATAACCCAAACGATAGCCTGGTAGAAAAATGGATCGGGTCATTAAATCATCCCAAAAATCTGACTCCTCCTCTGCGTCCTGATAAGCAAGGCCAATCGCCGCATACCATCTTTTAGATTTTTTCCCAAAATGATACCGGATCATCAGCCCTGTAGTGTATACCTCATACCTGCCACCAAATGCCGTAGCAGAAAAGTAATGTCCATACCCGTTGAGTAAAAAATTTCCTTTGATAGGCACATCCAGTCCGAGCTGATAGGATGGTCCGATATAATACATGGCACCATCTCCTGAAAAATATAAACCAGCATAGGGTTGAACTTTTGACTGGCCAAGCCCTGTGGTGCATAGTATAATTTGGATCAGGCCAAATAGTATTAAATGGTTTATACTCTTCTTCACT
>JAAEPI010000555.1 GCA_024232835.1 Cytophagales bacterium | reverse complement strand
CGAGTGATGAGGGTTGGGAGGTTATATTTTTGAAGGATAAAAGTAAAATAATATGGCGGCACAGGCAACATGCAGTTTTTGTGGAAGAAATAAAAAGGATGTTGATTTGATGATATCCGGAATCCATGCACATATATGTGATAAGTGCATAAGTCAGGCCAATCAAATCCTAACTGAGGAAACCAAATCGGAGAATAGCCCTGAATCAGTTTCTTTCAAGCTCATTAAGCCTTCGGACATGAAATCTCATTTGTCTGAATTCGTAATAGGGCAAAATGAAGCAAAGAAATTTCTTTCAGTAGCCGTGTATAATCACTACAAGCGATTGACACAACCGAGTACATCAGAAGATGTGATGATCGAAAAGTCAAACATCATTATGGTAGGACAGACGGGAACAGGGAAAACGTATCTAGCCAGGACTTTAGCGAAGATTCTTCAGGTTCCATTTTGTATTGCTGATGCTACCGTTTTGACAGAAGCAGGATACGTTGGAGAAGATGTGGAGAGCATATTAACACGACTTCTACAGGCAGCAGATTATGAAGTAGAGGCGGCTCAGCGTGGGATCGTATACATAGATGAGATAGATAAGATTGCACGGAAGTCAGATAATCCATCGATAACGAGAGATGTAAGCGGCGAAGGCGTGCAGCAAGCCCTTTTAAAACTGCTTGAAGGTACTTCTGTGAATGTGCCACCTCAAGGTGGTAGAAAACATCCTGATCAGAAGATGATCACCGTGGATACAGAAAACATTCTATTTATATGCGGTGGAGCATTTGATGGAATTGAACGACACATCGCCACTCGACTCAATACACGCCCGATTGGTTTTGCCAATGAAATGGATGCGGATGCAAAAGCGATAGATAAGGAAAATTTATTGCAATACATCACTGCTCAAGATTTGAAGAGCTATGGTCTGATCCCCGAGTTAATTGGTCGCTTGCCTGTGCTGACACATCTGGATCCATTGGACGAATCAGTCCTTAAGGAAATCCTGACAACACCGAAGAATGCGCTGGTCAAACAGTACGAGAAGTTGTTTGATATGGAAAAGGTGAAGCTGGAATTTACAGATGATGCGCTCGGCTATATCGTAGAAAAAGCGATGGAATTCAAACTAGGAGCCAGAGGTTTACGATCTATTTGTGAAGCAATTATCACAGATGCCATGTTTGAGATTCCATCGAAAAAGGACATCAAGATACTCGAAATCACCAAAGATTATGCGGTAGAGAAATTCGAGAAGTCTAAATTCAAGCAGCTGAAGGTGGCTTGAGCCACCTCATCAATGAATTTGCCGCTCGTTTGGAGGCAGGTTCATGACCGATTTTTTCCTTTATTTCTTGATATTCGGCTAACATATTTCCACAGTAGGCTGGATCATTCAAAATTTTGTCTACTTCTTCAAGCACCATCGTAGCATTGAAATCTTCCTGAATTAATTCCTTCACTACAGGCCTATTGGCAATGAGATTTACCAGAGACAAGTATTCAACATTGATGATGGCTCTTCCGACTTTATAGGTGAGCCAGGATGTTCTGTAAACGACCACTTGCGGAGCACTGAGCAGACATGCTTCTAGCGTAGCTGTTCCTGATGTCACCACAGCAGCGTTTGCTTGCTTGAGAATATCATACGTCTTTTCAAAGATAACTTCTACATTCTTCAAAGCCTCCAAATCAGCATACATGGCTTTTGGGAGATTGTTCACCCCTGCAACTACAAATTTATAATCCGTCTTTAGTTTTGCCATTTCCAGAATTACTTTCTTCGCGGATTTCAGCTCCTGGACTCGACTACCTGGCAGTACAGCAACAGTCGTGGTATTCGTTTCATATTTATTGTCAAAATCATATGTACGCACGGCATCCATCAGCGGGTTCCCAACATATTCAACCTCAAAATTTAGTTCATTAAAGAACTCCACTTCGAAGGGTAATATCACCAGCATCTTGTCCACCACCTTTCTAATGGTCTTAATCCGACCCTTCTTCCAAGCCCATATTTTGGGGGATATATAGTAGCAGGTTTTGATTCCAAGGGATTTAGCGAACCCAGCCATTCGAAGATTGAATCCTGGAAAATCAACCAGCACCAACACATCAGGAGCAGTCTTTTTTATTTCCTCCTTACATTCCTTGAGTTTCTTTTTAATAGTCCCTAAATGTGCTATTACCTCCCACAATCCCATAAATGAATACTTGCTATAATGCTGCAGCAATTTCATTCCCTGCTCCTCCATCATATCACCTCCGAAACCAACTACTTCTGCCTCAAAGTCAAGACGCTTGATTTCCTTAATCAGGTTTGCTCCATGCAAATCTCCTGATCGTTCACCAGCTACAAAGAAGAATTTCATGAATGTATGGCCCTATTCATAATATCAAAAAAAAAAATTAACGAGCATCAATATCAAATTGAGTCATGTTGAAGAAATTCAGTTCCGTCAACGGCATTCCATTCAACCTTTACCTCTCCCCTTCAAATCAGGTTAGAGAATCCCTTCTTATGTGAATTTATTGATGATCAAAATGAAGCATGAAGATAATTGAATCGCTATCACGTAGCAAAAAAAAGTCTTCTCGATTCAAAAAGATCATTATAACAAAAGTCGATTTCTGAATTACCCTATGAGATTATTCGTTCAAAATTCAAGGTTGACCAATGAGGTTTATACCTTTGATACAAAAGAAAAAGATGATTGTTGTAACAGGAGCAGCTGGGTTTATTGCTAGCAATTTAGTTGACAAACTAAATCAGGAGAATTTTAACAACTTGATAGTTGTAGACAAATTTGATGACCCAGAAAAAAACAAGAATCTGGACGGTTGCAGCTTTACTGAAAAAGTGGATCGAAACAATTTTTTTGATTGGCTGGATACCAACTATGAAGAAGTAGAATTTATCTTCCATTTGGGTGCACGAACGGACACTACAGAGTTTGATCGAGAATTGCTTTGGGAACTGAATACGAATTACACAAAGGAAATATGGAAACGATGTATTAGCTACCAAATTCCTCTCATTTATGCCAGTTCGGCAGCAACGTACGGGCTAGGCGAGAATGGTTATTTAGATGACGAATCGAAAATTGATGAACTCAAACCACTGAATCCCTACGGGGAATCAAAAAATGAATTTGATAAATGGGCATTAGCACAGGAAAAGAAACCATTTTTCTGGGTGGGACTGAAATTCTTCAATGTCTATGGACCTAAAGAAAACCACAAAGGCAGAATGGCCTCTGTGGTGTGGCATGCTTTCAATCAAATCCAAGAAACTGATGAAATGAAGCTCTTCAGATCACACAATCCGGACTATAACGATGGAGAGCAAATGCGTGACTTTGTCTATGTGAAAGATGTTGGTGAGGTGATGTACTGGCTGATGCATCACAGAGAAGATTCAGGAATTTATAACATGGGCAGTGGCAAAGCGAGAACTTTTCTGGATCTTACAAAAGCAGTATTTGCTGCAATGAACAAAAAGGAACAAATTGGCTTCATTGACACGCCTTTAGACATCAGAGATAAGTATCAATATTTTACAGAAGCTGATATGGGGAAACTAAAAGGAATTGGATTTGAGGAGGGATATAGAGATCTCGAAAAGGGGGTGTTAGAATATGTAACAAAACTGGCAGCTTCTACCTAGCTAGATACCATTATTGTTTTAATTTATAAATCTATCCAATCTTACGAATTATGGAACTAAATAAAATCACCATTTTAATCATAATCCCACTAGCTACAGGACTATCCTCTTTCCATAGTTACGGTCAAGGATTCACAGCTTACAACTCAAATGATCAGGGAACCATCAGCTATCAAATTGATCCTGTGGAAAAGGCTGTTAAGGGAACCCCCTATTATTCTATGGAGTGGAACAGTGGTATTATTTATTTCGATGATAGCACGACTGTCTTACTTGATCACATGAACTATAATTTTCAAAATGATGAGATAATATTCATTATAAATAAAGAGAATTACATTGTCCCGAACAAAATAAAAATACTCGGATTTAAAATAGGTGAACAAGCATTTGTCGGTGAGGAACTTGGATCAACTTATGTTTTCTTTCAAGAGATTGAATCTGGTAAAAACATGACTCTACTAAAAAGAACAGTCAGCGGTATATCAAGGGGTGAACCGGCTAAGGGTTATATCCAAGCAACCTATGATAAATATGTCAATCACGACTTCTATTATGTCACGTCATTAACTTTAGAGCCTTTGCGAATTAATGTGAAGAAACCATCAACTCTTTTAGATCAGATGAAAGATAAAAAGGAACTGATAGATCAATACATTAAAACGAAGAAATTAAAGCTAAAGAAGCTAAGTGAACAACTTTTACTAGTTCAATACTATAATACTCTATAGAAAAAATACCTGTCTTCTTTGTAAAAGAATTCTTAAATCCATAGCGTTTAAAATAGTGTTAAACCTGCCCGTTTCAGAGCCGGTTCCAACTTATTGTTTTTGAATGTTGCCTCATTTAGAACAGGACATCTATGGAGTCATAAGGAATACAGCTGGTGTTCGTGGAAGGACTCATACTTTAAACAAGATGTCAGTCAGAGCCAAATTGCTCGAACCAAATGAACATGCATTGCCTATTTTACCACTATTCGATGGATTTCTGACCGATTATGAAGGAATAACTGCACAATATATATGCCGGATGCTATATCAAGAATCATGTTATCAATATTCCCTGTTAATGTAGTTAGTAGAATTTCTCCATCCATTGAGTGAATAGTCACTTTGCTTATATCATCCACATTCCCGATTATTGACAATCTACCATTGCACACTGGGTTAACGACTTGGTATGATTCTCGAGATATAGACACAGTGCCAAGTATTTCCTCATTCATTTCACAAGTCTCAGAAAGGGAGTTTATATTTTCTAAGTAGCCTCTGGAACTAAGTTCTAAATATTCAAATGCAGGAAAATTCGGAAGATACTTTTCTCCTCTAAAAATGCCATTGCCAATGGGCGTACTAAACTGGTCTAGTAATTCGACCCCATGAGGGTTAACATAACTCCACAACACTGTTCCCTCTCGGTTAATTTCAGTAATTCGACCTTTACCAGTCTCACAAACTATCATATTGCCATTGGGCAAAGCATGAGCACCCGATTTCTTATCTTCATAAAGAACTGACCCTAATATTTCACCATTCCACGACCAGACAGGCCCCTCCGGTGCAAAAACATTTTCAATCAGAAGATATTCTCCTTCGGTGATTACGGGTTCCAACATTTCAACCTGACTTGAACCGATAACGCCATCATCCTCAGGTCTATTATTGAATACGGTAATTCGGCCCTCATCGGCAAACCCATATTCAACCCATTTAGGGTCGTGCTGTTTAAAAAGCTGTTGATTTGGAGAGCCCCCTTGGTTATACACCTGTGGATTACCCCATCTCCAAAGAATGTCACCACCTTTTCCACTATTGCCTCCTTCATGTGAAGAAGCTTCCGCGGTTGTTGTACTGTGATCGATTATGTAAATCTCACTGAGATTTCTCGCTGAAAACAAAATTTGATCTAGTTGTGAATTGTAGTCCAATCCATTGACGTGACTAAAGTTGAAATCGTGTCCGTTATCAAAATTAATGTTGATAAGTTCAGGGTGATCTACAACGGTTCCATAATTTGTTTTAGATACATCAAAGCCCTGAACTAAATGGTCAACCAACGCCCACTCCCATAAGATTTCTGCAGATGAGTCTCCAATTGGTTTTATTTCAACAATTTTATCCAACCTAAAGGGAAATTCTCCAGATATATTACTTCCATCCCTGCCAAGCTCTATCATCTCATCTGCGGTGTAGTAGTCGTAAAGAATACAAAGTATATTCCCATTCGCAAGAGGTTCCAAGTCATGGTGATGAAAAAATTCATTTAATGCAAGATCATACTTCCATTTTGGCTCATTAGACCAGGTTCTTATTTCCAAAAAGTCTATACCTGCTCTTAACATATCTCCGTTTTCCAATAAATAGCAGGTTCTATTTGGTTTGTCTTCAAAGGTCCATTCATTGACAACTCCACCGCAGTTGTCAACTAGATACACATTGCCATTTTGTTCAGGTGTGAAGAGCGTGTAGCCCTCTGTTATATTGCCATCATTATGTACCAACCCAAGGGTCGTGTCTTGAGCGTATAAACCATAGACTGATGCCATGGAAATAAATAATATCAGAATTGCCTTCATTGTATATTTAATCAAAAAAGAAGAAGTATAATCTACTCTCTAATCGTAGGTTCCAAATCTGACACTTTTGCAAATTTATCCCCCTACTTACATGTGTTAATTCCAGAATCATCCTGAAAAATTCATCAGCAATAAAAAAGGCCTTTTCAAAATTGAAAAGGCCTTTTCAAAATAACAGTTAATTAGTTGTAAGTAACAGAAAAACTCAGATCTGCATTTACAGTTAATGTTCCAACGGTCGTTGAGGCTCCTTCATCACTTATCAGGAATGTACCTGCGTGAGTATCCACACCACCACTGTAGTTAGCGAAAGAAACAATGAAAGGAATTTCAAAATCTGCTGGAGGATTTTCGGCCGTCAAATCAGTACCCACCGCCCAAAAATCTACGTAGATATCATAGTCTCCAGCTGGAAGAGCTAGAAAACCAGCTAGTTCAGGACAGGCACCAGTTGCCCCTCCCCATTCAGCTATACTGAAGTCAGAATTGGCTACATATATATCCAAGTCCAGTCCAAAATCACACACACTATATGTATTGCCGTCTCCGCTATATACGTATACTGCCTCATCCCAAGAAAGACCAAAACTACGATCTACAATTCCAATGGAAGCTGTTAATGTACTTGAAGCCTCTGTATTCAATTGCCAGTTCCAAGCCTCATCATCCTCAATAGAACCAACAGTTAGCACCAAGGTCTCATAACCTTCTATCTCTTCATCATCTAAAGCGATAATTCCTATTGTAGCCGACGTTGCATAAGCCGCTAGCTCCATATCACCCACTATTTCATAATCATGAGAGTCAGCAGTCGAAGATGAGTCAAATTCAACAGTAAACGCAATACTATGTGCTGCTACTGGCTTATCCAACGACACTTCTATCCACACGGTATCGGTTTCCGCAACAGATGCTTCCGTGGTTATCTGCTCCACTGATACAACAGCGTTATCATCCGGTGTAACCACTCCTTCAACCTCTGAATCAGGGAAACAGCCCGTCAACATAACTACAATAAGCGCAAAACTTATTATATGTACTTTTATATATTTCAACATTTTATTTGTTTTAAAATTTAACAAGGAATAATTGTATATTATTCAACATATCAAAACAGGGGGGTGTATATCTCCCAGAAGTTTCTAACGCCTGTTCCACTATCATGATCATAATAATAATACAAATAAATGATTCTAGTCGCCGGATCATAGTAGGAAATCTTGGTGGCATCAAATGGGTCACCCAATAGAACTGTCTGCCCCCAATCGGGACTAACGGTAAAGGCAATTGAATTATCCGCATTTACTGTTAACTCCGTACTGTATCCCTCCCAAACAGCAAACCAGCTCATCTCCACTTTCGTTCCGGTTAGAGCGGTCATGGTTTTAACATTGGTTTCTGCGACATTAATATTATCAGGATATGTACCTGCTGATGGATGCCGATACTCTATATATGCTGAATAATCTCCTGCATAGGGGTTCGGTGGTGTAAAGTTGAGCGTAATTCTACCTACTTTTCCCGTTCCAACTACATCCTCACTACTAGAGACACTGGAAATAACCAAATCTATGTAAGGAGCTTCATAATCATCAAACTCAGGAGTTCCCTCTTGCGGAGGAGAATTTCCCTCCGATAGCATTGTAATGCTAATCACACCAAAATAGTCATTGTCGGTAGAAAGCGTCAATGAAGCAGTGTTCAATGTGAAATGGGTTCCTGAAACAGCCGTAGAAGAAGAGGCATCCACTGCTATGTTCACAGTGACATCACCTGTTACATCGTCTAAAGAAGGTCCAGTTAGTTTAACATAAAACTCCCTTGCATACTCGCTCCCATCAGCCAATCCTCCAAAATTTATTGAGGTCGTCTCAAAATCTACGACATTAGGTGTTCCCCCAATATCATCTACTATTGACCCATCATCCACGCAAGATGCAAGCATTGCACCCATGCACATGATGGTAATTATTTTTAACTTTTTCATATTCTTGATTTTAATTCGTTAATCAACTTTAATTAGCCCAAAAAATCGTACTGCTAAAAGCATTTGGTGAAGTCGGCACATTCACTGCATTTGTTCCTACTTCACTAGCAGGATACGACAAACGTACGGGTCTCACCAAGCCAGACTTTTCTAGAGACACGGGTAATCCTGAAGGGAACCCAGTACGAGAAAGGTCAAACCAAGACTGCTCTGCAGTGATTCCATTCACTGCCAACCACTTTTGGGTAATTATGGCTTCCAATTTATCAGATGAAAAAGCGTATCCCACATTGTCAATACTCTGACCATAATATGCGGTTGCACTTCCTGCTCCCAAAGAAGTAAATGATGCCTGAACTCCAGATTCATACAAAGTTTGAGGATCTCCTCCAAAACCATTCAACGCCAACTCGGCTTGATTGAAATAGTTTTCTGCTACTGTAAATATGGTGGCTCCCATATCATACCCTGCCATAACACCCGGTCCAATATTAGATACATCATCAGGACCTTGGCCAGCATCAGCAGAAGAAGTAATTCCTTGTGGAACACCGTTATGAGATCCTGACAAAGGTATTTCATATATGTAATCGATCCTTGTGTCATTGGTATTCTGAAGGAGATTAATTATATAATCAGTAGCACAAGTAGCTTGTCCACTTAGGGTCTCAGATCCACCTGAATCTTCTCCAAAGTCCTCCCACTGAGGATTTTGCTTATCATCCTCATTAATATACCCTGGGTTCACCATAACATCCGCAGAAATATATCCAGAACCCTGAGTTACAATTGCAGCTAGTTCTGATGAAACATCAGTACTAGACATTACACCATTTGCTCTTGTTAGTATTCTGAGCTTAATTGAATTAGCGAATTGCTTCCACGCCTCAGTATCACCACCGAATATGGTATCATCGTCACTGGGATATACAGTCAATTCGTTAGCTTCAGCATCTTCCAGCATTGTAATTGCATCCGTTAGCTGAACTAACAACCCAGCATAAACATCCTCTGCATCATCGTAAGCAGGAGTAGGATTTGTGCCTCTTTGTAATGCGTCAGAATAGGGGATATCTCCGTACAAATCCACTAATATTTGATAAGTATAAGCCATCATGATATTAGCTGATGCCACATAAACACCTAGTGTTGCCGGATCTTGGCTCGCAATAAGTGAGTACTGTTTCAATGCATCTGCATACGCATCATCAAAAAGTTCATCATAAAACGTAGTTGAATTTGCCAAATACTGAAATTCATCATTGTACCATGAAAAACCAGCTGATTCACTCCAGTTATACATAATCATGTTACCCAAGTGATTCACTCTTCTGTCAGTTTTCATCCATCTGGCAGTATAATTCTGAGCCACAGGTAACATAAGCTCAGGTGTAACTGAAGTGGGTCTATTTGGATCTGTATTCACGTCCAAATAATTATTACAACTCACTATAAGAGTGGCAATAAATATATATATAAATATATGCTTTTTCATTTTTGCTATTTTAAAATTCAACATTCAAACTGAATCCAAAAGATCGGGTAGGTGGAGATTGTAAATAACCCCCGATACCAATACCATTTTCATCATCAGTGCTCCTTGTATTTCTAAATTCAGGATCTGAGAATCTGTTTTGCTCTGGCAGTTTAGTGAAAATGTTTCTACCAACAAATCCTACAGTAGCACTCTTCAGAAATCCAGTTTTCGCAGTAACAGAACTAGGTAAAGTGTAACTTAATGCAACTTCACGTACCTTGAATGCAGTGGCATCTTTTACATAGTTTTCCTTGATGTCATTCCAAACATTTTGCCAGAATCCCATTACCCCATTTGAAATGGTCACACTATTATTTTCAACGAAGGTTCCATCACCTTGATCATAAGAAGAATTAGGGAATACGAAATCTTGTCTATTTGCAGAAACACTCTCCTTAGACTTTCCGGTAAATTCCATAGAGTTAGAGCCTTGAGAAAAATAAATATGACCAGTTCTATAATCAACAGTTGCTGACAAGGATATTCCTTTATAGGAAAACTTATTTGTTGCACCTATGATATAATCTGGTGTTGTTTTACCATGAGCATCAACCGTTCCAATCAATGGGTCACCAGTTGACGCATCTACTACCACTCTACCTTGATCGTCACGAACATATGACGTTGCTTTTAGTTGAGGAAATGCTTCACCAACAATCGCATATGTTCCATATGTTCCGTAATCATCAAGAGCAACTTCCTTTAAATCATCTTTAATCTTCCGTACAATAGTCTCTGAAGATGAATAATTCACGTTTGCATCCCAACTAAAATCTCTTAATTTCAAGACATTTCCACTCACAGTAAGTTCAAGTCCAGTCGACATTAACTTTCCTATGTTGGTCAAAAATGCTTCAGATCCAGAAGCTACAGATGGTGTAACACTTGTAATTAATTCAGTAATTTTAGTTCTGTACAACGAAGCATCCAAAGAGAATCTATCGTTAAGGAAACCAAGGTTTAATCCACCTTCCCAAGTATTCAATTTTTCTTTTGAAATACTCTCATCAACAGCAGTTGCCGTTTGTTCAAACCCATTTACTCCTCCATATGGAAAATAATCTGGTTGGAAAAATCTTTCATTCAATGCAAATGTTCCTAAGTCATTATATACTGTAGCATTACTCAAAGTCACCTTAGCAAAAGATAGTAGGTTTCCACTTGCAATTGAAGGAATAGCATCTGACAAGATAACACTAACACTTGCAGCGGGATAAAAATAGCTATTATCATCTTCAGGTAAAGTCGAAGTATAATCTTGACGACCAGCGAGGTTTAAAAATGCCCATCCTTGATAACCTAAAGTTACATCTGCGAAAAATCCATAGGTTCTCTTTCTAGATTGATCTACCGTACCACCCAACTCTCCAGTTCCGTTTGAAATGTCATAGAAACCTGGAATACTCAAATTCACGGCAATTATCTCACTATCTCGATATTCATAATCAATAAATGATGCACCTACAATTGGTGTGATTGAAAAATCACTGGAAAGATCATAATTACCACTTAATAACACATTACCGTTAACCTCAACCGATTGGAATTCACTGTCCTCCAAAAAAGAAGACACTGTTGTATGTGCTGGCTGCAAATCTTCATTATATTCTTGTCCATCTCTCCAATTTTTACCCGTTCCAGCTAATCTATTTATACCTAATCGTGAAGATAGAATAAGCTTATCATTAATTTCGTATGAGCCATAAACATTACCAACTAAACGATTTGTTTTATCAGTATCCCTATTGGTCCCAATTGCCCAGTAAGGATTTTGATAATATGCATTGTAGTAGTTGTCAGCGTGAGCATAGCTAGCAGGGTTATCCCAATCCTTATAAGAAGATAGTGGAATATTAGATTGAGTATTCAAAATAAACCAGTACAATGGTCTATCCTGATCTCCAATATCATCGCCCACAACATTTGTTTCGTCAGTAAAATAAGTCGAATTTATTCCAAATTCAAGTTTGCCCATTTTCTTACTAGCATTCACTCTAAGTGTATTTCTTTCATATGTATCTTGAGGAACAATCCCATCTGTTGACACATTTCCTACTGACATAAAGAATTTCCCAGTTTCATCTCCTCCACTGAAATAAACAGTATTCTGAACAGTTTTCCCAGTTTCAAAGAAATCTCTCAAGTTGTCCTCTATAGGAGCATACGCCAGCATTTGGTCTTCTAGAATATAGCCGTCAGGAAAATCAGGTCCAACGCGTCTAACTACCCCATCAAAACGAGGACCCCAATTGGTGTTTTCTATAGCATTGTAACCGCCATCCCATCCAATGCCATGCTTGGTCTGAAAATCAGGTAAATATGCTACAGTCTCAAAAGTCACCGAAGTATTAACTCCAATAGCAAAATCTTGACCATATTGGCCTTGTTTTGTCGAAATGATTACAGCTCCATTTGAAGCCCTAGATCCATAAAGTGCTCCGGCATTCGCACCCTTCAGAACGTTGATACTTTGGATATCCGAAGGATTCAAATCATTAAAAGCTCCAACAGTCGCAACAGATCCATCAATCACAATCATCGCCTCATTGTTCGAAGTTATAGAACGATTACCTCTCAATAGAATTTGAGTTTGAGGATTAACTCCATTATTCTGGACGTTAACCTGCATACCTGCAACCTTTCCAACCAAGCCTGCACCAGCCACTTGCTGCTGCCCTTGCATCAATAGATCTGAATCAACTCTATCCGTCTGATAAGTAACCTCGTTAGCAGCCCTTTCAATACCATACCCTGTTACCACAACTTCTTGTAGCATCTTCGTGTCAAGAGCCATACTTAAGTCTATTGCTGATCTAGCTCCAACAGAAACTTCTTGAGTTGCCATACCTACAGATGAATATACCAACACGGTATTATCATCCGGTACGCTAATCTGGTAATTACCATCCAAATCGGAGGTAACTCCAGTAGTCGTGCCTTTAATCACGACATTTACACCCGGTAAGCCCTCACCTGTTTCATCGGTGACCTTACCAGATACCGTTCGTTGCGCAAATGAACTTAGCGCAAATACGAACGAGAAAACCATACTTAATAGTAGAATCCTCTTCATATTCATACTGGGTTAAAAATTAAACATATTATTTCAACCTTAAAACTATAACAAATTGTTAACAGATATGAAAAACGTATTAAAAAATTCTTTTGTACTATTAATAGTTAAATCTTTTAATTATGGACTATAACCCAATATTTGTTGTGGAAATCAAAGAATTCCTATGCCTACGAAACAATTCCATTGAAAAATCAGAATATAGAGAGAATTATTTGGAAGATGGCTTTCAGTAAATATTACTTAAAAAGCCTTTAGTACGTAACAATTTTTACTTCAATACGTCTATTTCGGGT
>JAAEPI010000554.1 GCA_024232835.1 Cytophagales bacterium | reverse complement strand
CTCTCCCAGGATCCACTTTACAGCTCTGCGCTGGATACGCTCAACTTTATTGATTGTAGTTGAGGTTGTTGGAGTCCAGACAACACTGCAATGTTCAAAAAGGCTTCGGACAAGTGCTAGATAGAAAGCTCTTTTCTGCTTACGATCTTTTACAAATCGTAGTGTTCTCTTCATTAATCCTAAACGAGAGCTAGCTTTTGTACAGAGAGCAACAATATTTTCCTCCCAGTCTAAGTCAGATGTAACATGGACTCCAAGATCTTTTTCACTTAAAACAAATTCCAGGTCTTCCCCGTTCAATGTATAAATGAAAATTTGGAAAGGAAGCATGCTCAAAATACTACTTTCACTAGCTCGATTAGATATAGATAGAACTTTGCGCTTATCAGCCATCAGGGTGAAACTTCATTTTGTTTCTTTCTGCCCAACTGTGAAGTGAGTTGATATCATTTTGGAGGATTTTATGATCCCTCCACCAAACTATTCTACGCCATATCTTGGTATCATCGGCGTACAAAGCAATCTGGGTACCTTCACTAACACAGTCAGACATATCATTAATAAACAGGACGAAAAATAGAGGTCCCAGTATAGAGCCTTGTGGGACTCCCGATCTAACATCCTTAAGGCCAGATTGGACACCACCAATTACGACACACTGCTTTCTATCCTTTAGATAATTTGTTATGAATTTAAGCAATGTACCATCGATGTCAAACTGGTGTTTCAACTTCATTAGCATTACATCATGATTGACTGAGTCAAAAGCCTTGGCGAAGTCAAAGTATACCACATCAGTCCTGACATTATCATTAATAGATACTGTCAGACTATCAATATATTCAATCATCTGTGTGGTACAAGACTTCTGAGGCAGGAAACCATGCTGATT